>JAUXWS010000063.1 GCA_030685015.1 bacterium | reverse complement strand
ACGTGGCGTAAGCTGATGTATAAGCCGGTAACGGTGAAATCTGAGGCGACGCTTGGCGAGAAGTCGGAGGGGGGCATAGTACTGGTGATCCGCGAGACAACATAACTCGCGGGTAGGGAAGGCCCCCTGCTTCAGCAGTGTCCAGCGGGGAGTGAAGGGACGGTGCATGCCTTGACGGGCCAACAACACCCCTTAGACAAGTCACGAGCACTCCAGCGCGGACTTTACCTTGCGGCCAAGAGGAGCAGGAACCGCCGGTTCCATGCCCTGTTCGACCGCCTTGTTCGGCCCGACATCCTGCGGCGGGCCTAGCGAGCTTCTATCCAGCAGGACGAGGCGGGGGGGCACCCCGCATGCTTCAGGGTGAATGCTGTCGGTAAGCCGGATGAGGGAAAACCTCACGTCCGGTTTGATGTGGCAGGAGGTGGAGACCAGGGCATAGGGCGACCTGTGCTCCAGGCGCCTCCTCCTGACCCGACCAGCGGACGGCGCTGCGCGCCGCCGACTGCTATCTCGTGCAGTTGAGTGACGATTACGGCGGTGCAGTGGCTGGAAAGGCAATCTTGCTTGGATGAACCTCGTCTATCAGCGTCTTTGTTGACGCTTGACTACGGCTTACGGTCGTGCTTGTCACGTCGCGTGCAAGCAAGCCACGAAACGGAAGTGTAAGACGCGAAGGCAAGCGACGCGCCAGGCGCGCCGCCGCTGAAGCAGGACCTTGGGGCGGACCAGCAGGCGGAGGCAACGCAGGGACATGGACGAGAGGAGGGATTCATTGCGTTGCCCGACGACTTACCGCGGGCTGGAGTCACATGAAGAGAAGAACATTCTTGCATTATACCGCTGCGCTGGCAGGTGGAGCCCTGTTGGTTCCCGATACCGTCTTGGCGGAATGGCACGCGCAGCGAAGTGGCGGAGATCCGATGGCGACCGACCTGTGGCGCATGAGTGCGAGAGAATTGGGCGCGCTTGTCGCCGGGAAGAAGGCCTCGGTGCGCGAAGTGGTAGAGGCCCACGTACAACGTATTCGGGCGGTGAATCCGAGCGTCAATGCGATCACCATGTTGCTGGAGGACTCGTTCGCCGATGCCGACGCGAAAGACGCGTTGCTGGCGAGAGGCGAGGGCCGGGGTCCCTTCTTCGGCGTACCATTTTCGGTGAAGGTAAACGTCGACGTCAAGGGGTCGGCCACGACGGAGGGCGTCCGGAGCCTCGCGGAGAATGTGGTCCACGCGGACTCTCCGCACGTGGGCATGCTGCGGCATGCGGGGGCGATTCCCATCGCACGTGCCAACATGCCAGACTTCGGCTTGCGCTTCCACACGGACAATGACCTTTACGGTCCAACGATCAATCCATGGAATCGTTCGCTGACGCCAGGTGGATCAAGTGGTGGCGACGCGGTCGCGGTGGCGACGGGGATGGTGCCGCTTGGATTGGGGAATGATTTCGGGGGATCGATCCGGTATCCCGCGCAATGCTGCGGCGTCTGCGGGCTGCGGCCGAGCCGTGGGAGAATTGCGTCCGCCACGAGAGCAACATCGCAGGGGAGCATCTCGCACTCACTGATCTCGATGGCGGTGCAGGGTCCCCTGGCCAGACGCGTCGACGACCTGCGCGCCGCGCTTCAAATCATGAGCGCGTTCGACCCGCGCGATCCTCACTGGGTGCCGGCGCCCTTGGAAGGCAAGCAGAGGAGGCCGTTTCGAATCGCGCTCATTGCCGATCCTGCCGGACTGGGAGTGGATGAATCGGTCCGAAGAGGGGTCAACAAGGCGGCGTCGATCCTGGAGAAGCATGGCGGGATCATCGAAGAGATCGACTCGTCGGCCCTCCAGGAATCAGCGCACTTGTGGCTCGAGCTGGTTGCGACGGACATCCGGCACCTGTTCCTCACTGGCATCAATGAGCTTGCGTCGGAAGCGGCCCGCACATTCGTGTCGGGAATGATTCGCCTGAGCGGCGAGGGAAGCCTCGATAGCTATGTCCACAGTCTGGCGCGCATCAACGGCATCGCCCAGTCATGGGGTGAGTCCTTCCAGACCTACGACGCCATCCTCGGTCCGGTGTCGTCGCGGAACCCCTTTGCGGTGGGGTTCGACCTGGCCGGCCCCGATTCCGCGCGGTCGGTCCTCGAAACCCAGGTGCTCACCGTCACCGTGAACCTCCTCGGGCTTCCCGCGGTGACGGTGCCGGTAGGCCTGTCCCAAGGAATCCCGCAGGCGGTCCAGATCATCGGGCCGTTGTTCCAGGAAATGCGGATCCTCGACTTGGCCGAGCTGATCGAAAATGAGGTCGGCGCGCTCACCCCCATCGACCCGAGAGTGGGATGAGCACTGATCGATGGCCGCTTGCCTGTCACGCCCATCGCAAGCAAGCCGCGAAGCAAGAGTGGAAGCGAAGGCCGACTGTGTGCCAGGCGCCTGGCGGCTGATGCGGCCAGGCCGCTGGGAGTGGGACTGATGATCCATGTGGTTGACTACGATCCGAGGTGGCCGCTCGTGTTCGAGGAACTCCGCGCCACGGTCAGTGCCGCCGTTGGAGACATGGCGCTCTCCATCGAGCACGTGGGTAGCACCTCGGTGCCGGGATTGGCCGCAAAGCCGGTGATCGACATGGATATCGTTGTCGCTGAATCGGATGTTGCGCACGCGATCGAAGGCCTGGGCAAGATCGGGTACACGCATCGGGGCGATCTGGGCATTCCTTTCCGTGAGGCCTTCCGCCCGCCTCCCGGCTCTCACCCGCATCATTTGTACGTGTGCCCGGCGCATAGTCCGGCGCTGGCCAACCACTTGGCCTTCCGTGACTACCTGCGAGGAAACGCCGCGGCGACACGCGAGTACGGTGCGCTCAAGAAGAGCCTGGCTGGCGACTTCAGCCACGACATCGACGGATACGTCGAGGCCAAGACCGGGTTCATCGTGGCCGTTCTGAAGAAGGTCGGTCTCTCCACGGAAGCCCTCGCTGAGATCGAAAGGATGAATCGCCGGACCGCCAGGTAGCCAGTCCGGCCGAGCCCTGGCGCTGCCCGCCGGGGGAGGAGTCGCGTGCCGCGCCAAGCGCGCCCCGGCGGGATCCCGCGTCACATCCAAAGGAGCCCCATGCGTACCCGGCCCCGGATCAAGATCTGCTGCATCTCCAGTGTGGACGAGGCGCGGCAAGCCATCGCCCTGGGCGCGGACGCGCTCGGACTGGTGTCGTACATGCCAAGCGGCCCGGGGGTCATCCCGGAGGAACTCATCGCCGAGATCGCCGCGGCGGTGCCACCCACCGTGGCGACCTTCCTGCTGACCTCCCGGCGCGAGGCTGACGCCATCGTGGAACAGCATGCCAGGTGCCGAACATCAACCATTCAGCTGGTGGACGCCGTGGAAGAGGGCGAGCTGGCCAGGCTGCGTCGTCAACTGCCTCATGTGAAGCTGGTGCAGGTCATTCATGTGGTGGGGGAGCACTCACGGGAAGAGGCCAAGCGGATTGCGGGCCAGGTGGACGCGCTGCTGCTCGACTCGGGCAACCCCGCCCTGGCGGTCAAGGAGTTGGGCGGCACGGGCCGTGTCCACGATTGGCGCATCAGTCGGCGGATTCGGGAGGAAGTTCCTCTGCCCGTTTTCCTCGCCGGCGGTTTGAACGCCGCCAATGTGCAAGAGGCGATCCAGGGCGTCCGGCCCTTCGGCCTGGATCTCTGCTCCGGCGTTCGAAGGGACGGGAGGCTCGACCAGCGGAAGCTGCGGGAGTTCATGAGGGCCGTGCAAGGGGCGGTCTGACCGCATGGTGAGAAGGCAAGGGCGCCATGGGCGGCGCTGCGGCCGACGCCCCCCTGGCACTCCGCCAGGACGATCGCCACCACGGGTCGGTCAGGGGCAGAACCTCGCCTCAGCCCCGCGCATCCCGCTCAGCCGGGAGGCCTTCCTCGTCGGCGGGGGAAAGGTCGGCCGCCCACTCCTCATCCAGCAGGCCGCCAAAGCGGATCTCATCATAATCATCCAGCCAGCGCGCCTCCGGGTTGCGGCGCAGGACCAGCACGCGACCGGCCTGGGCCGGATCGGCGGCGCGGTGGATGCGCAGGATGATCTCCCGCTCCGTGACACACAGCACCTCGATTTTCCCGGCGTGGTGGGACATGGCCAGGCGGGCGCGCCGGCCCAGACCGCAGCTCTGGTTGCGGGCCGCGTCGAAGATATGCCAGGACTCCTCCACGGGGACAGAGAAGCTCTCGTTGCCCAGGGTCGGGCGGCAGATGAACACGTAGTAGGGCGGGATGCCGGCGTAGGCCAGGCGGTCGAACAGCTCGGCCAGCACGCGCGCATCATCGTTGACGCCGGCGAGCAGGGGCGTCTGGTTGACCACGATCACGCCCGCCCCGAGCAGGTCGTCCAAGGCCCGCAAGGCTTCGGGAGTCAATTCCCGGGGATGGTTGAAGTGCGCCATGACGTAGAGGCGGCGATCGGGCAGGCTGGCAGCCCCCAGCGCCTCCACCAGGGCGGGATCGCCCGTGATGCGGAAGGGATCGAAGGCGGGCATCTTGCTGCCGATTCGGATGATGCGGACATGGGGAATGGCGCGCAACTGCTCCAGGACGGCCTGCAGGCGGGCGGTGCCCAGCAGCAGGGGATCGCCCCCGGTGAGCAGGACGCTGGAGATCTCCTTGTGCCGCCGGATGTAGGCCAGGCCTTGAGACACGTCGCGGCTCACCTCATCGTTGCCGTCCATGAAGAGGCGCTTGCGGAAGCAGAAACGGCAGAAGGCGCCGCACACGTCGTTGACCAGGAGCAGGGCGGTGTCCGCGTACTTGTGCTCCAGGCCGGGCACGCGCGTATAGTCATGCTCGCCGGAGGCGTCCAGCTCGCCCCAGTCATTCAGCTCGCTGCGCTCCGGCATGACGATGCGGCGGATGGGGTCGGCGGGATCGCACCAATCGATGAGGGACTGGTAGTAGCTGTTGGTGCGGAAGGCGAAGCGGGCGGCGACGGGACGCAGGCGCTCCCGCACGCCGGGATCCAGTTCCGCCACTTGGTCCAGTTTGGTGATGACCTTTGGCCTGGGCATGGTGACTCCTTTCGTTCCTGGTCGCGAAGGACCGGTGTCCGAGGCGGTCAGCTGCACAAACTCGCTGGAGGGCGACAGCAAACCTCCGGCACACGCCGGGCGGCGGGCCGGTTCAGACTCTGGTGATGTCCCTGTTGGCGCACTGGGCGCTGGGTGCGTGTTCCGAGTGGACACGCTGGCCGCCAGGCGGCCCGGGTTCCATTCATGCGGGCGAATTCATGAACCCGGTCAAAGAGTAGGGTTATGCGGGGAGAGTCACAAGGAGAAAGTGTCTGCCCAGGCTCGTCGCCGCTGTGTCACAAGCTGCGGCCCGCTGCTGGAGCCACTTCCCGTGTGATACAACAGTACAGTCCCGAGCCCAGGCCGCCTTGGCCCATACGCTCACAGGTCGAGGTCGATGCGGACCGGCAGGCTGTAGTCCACGCCCTTCACCTCGAAGCCGAAGAGACGGAGGAAGTCCTCCTTGTAGCCGGCCACGTCGCAGAGCTGGGGCACGGTCTCCGTCGTGATGGCGTCCCAGCGGGCCTTCACCTCCTGCTGGACGTCGTCGCGCAGCTCGAATTCGTCCAGCCGGATGCGGCCCGCCTCGTCTAGCCTGGGGGTCTTGCCGGGGGCGATGTGCTCGCGGAAGAGGCGGCGCATCTGCTCGATGGCCGTCTCGTGCAGACCCTTCTCCTTCATGACGCGGTAGACCAGGCTGATGTATAGGGCGATGGCGGGGATGGCGGCGGAGGACTGGGTCACGATGGACTTGGCCACCACCGTGTGGCAAAGGCCGCCCAGCCGGGCCTGCAGCTCGCCGTTGATGTCCCGGCAGGCCGCTTCGAGATCCAGCTTGGCCAGCCCGATGCTGCCGTCCCGGTAGATGGGGTGGGTCACCTCGGGGCCGATGTAGCTGAAGGCCAGGATGCGCGCCCCCGGCTTGAGCAGGCCGCGCTCGATCAGGGCCGCGCTCCAGCGGCGCAGGTCGGCGCCTCCCATCACGCCCACGGTCTGGCGCACCTCATCTTCCGTGGCCGCCTCGAAGACGCCCTCGGTGATCTCGAAGGTGCTGGTGTCGATCATTTTGACCGGATGCGGCCTGCCCACGGCCTTGAGCACGCTCTGGTAGACCTCGCCCGTGACGGGATCGGCGCGGCGCGGGGCGGCCAGGCTGTAGACGAGGTAGTCGAGCGGGCCCAGATCCCGGGTCACGCGCTCCAGTGTCTCCTCCAGACATTCGCGGGAGAAGGCGTCGCCGGTGAGGGACTCCGCCCACAGACCCTCCAGGCGGGCGGCCCGTTGGAAGTGCACGTTGTTGTACCAGCCGGCGGTGGCCGTGCGGGCGCCGCGGTGGGGGCGGTCGAAGGAGACGCCCAGCGTTTTCATGCCATAGCCGAAGGCCGCCGTGATGCGCGCCGCCAGGCCATAGCCCATGGAACTGCCCAGCACCAGCATGGTACCGCCCGCCTCGCGGCGCCGGATGGTGCAGGCCACGCGGATCTGGCGGGCCACCTCCCGCTCCAGACCCACGGGATGGGCCACCGTGCTGATGAAGCCGAAGGTGCGGGGGGTGAGCTGGACCTTGTGGTGGTGGTGGTGCGGATTCATGGGACTCCCTTGCATGACAAAGGCCCGGAGGGGCCCGCGGCGCGCCAGCCGATGTCGACTGAATGAACGGCAAGAATATAGGAACCGGGTTGAGCTTTGGTTCACAAATTCAGTTTGTCGCCGGAACAAAACCGTTGGCCGGATTGCTCCCCCCTCCCCCCTTTTCTACTTTTTAACAGGAGTTGCGGCGCACCCCGGCGCCGTTCCCGGCGGCTCCCGACCCGCATGCCGCGCCACACGGGCGATTCAACGAAGGGAAGACATGAGCGGCGAGCAGGACAAGTTCGATGCCCTGGTGGTGGGAGCCGGCCCGGCCGGTCTGAGCGCCGCCCTCTGCCTGGCCCGCCGCGGCCTGCGGGTGGTGGTGCTGGAGCGCGGGGAAACAGCGGGCAGCAAGAACCTGGGGGGTCTCCTCTACAGCACGCAGTTGGAGGAGCTGGTTCCCGACTTCCTGGCGCAGGTGGAGGCCGGCCAGGCCCCGGTCGAGCGGGCGGTGGCGCGCCGCCGCATCGTCTTCCTGGGTCCGGAGCGGCACCTGTCCCTCGACTTCGGCGCCGAGGCCTGGGGACATCCGCCCTACAACCGCACCTGGACCGTCCATCGCCCCGCCTTCGACCGCTGGTTCGCCCGGCGGGCGGAGGAAGAGGGGGCCGGCCTGGTGGAGGGTGCCGTGGTGGACGGCCTGCTCTACGAAGGGGAGGGCCTCACCCGGCGGGCCGTGGGCGTGGCATTGCGGGGCGACGAGCAATTCCGCGCCGACGTGGTGCTGCTGGCCGACGGAGCGCACGGCCTGGTCAGCCAGGCGGCGGTGCGCGAGTTGGGTCTGCGTGGCCGCCACGCCCAGCACTTCGCCCTGGGCGTCAAGGAGACGATCAGCCTGCCGGCGGGCGTGATCGAGGACCGCTTCGGCCTGGAGCCGGGCAGCGGCGCCGCCATCGACTTCATCGGCGTGCCTTTCGATGGCCTCATTGGCGGCGGCTTCATCTACACGCAGAGGGAGACGGTCAGCCTGGGCTTCGCCGGCCGTCTGGAATCGCTGCGACAAGCGGGGGTGGAGCCGGGCGAGGTGCTGGACCGCTTCAAACGGCACCCCGAGGTCCGCCGGCTGCTGCGCGGCGGCGAACTGCTGGAGTACGGCGCCCACCTCATCCCGGAGGGCGGCATCGACGCCGTGCCCCACATGGCGGGCAACGGCGTGCTGCTGCTGGGGGACGCCGCCGGCCTTGTCAACATGTCCCTCTACAAGGAGGGCACCAACCATGCCATGGAGTCCGGCCGCCTGGCGGCGGAGGCCGTGCGGCAAGCCCGCGCCGCGGGCGATTTCAGCCGCGCCGGACTGGCCGGCTACGAGCGGGCCATGGCGGGCAGCCTGGCCCTGGCCGACCTGGGCAAGGTGCGCGAGCTGCCGCGCATCCTGGAGACCACGCCCGAGCTGCTCTCCCTTTATCCCGACCGGGTCAGTCGCCTGCTGGTGGACTGGTTCACGGTGAACGCCGACGCCAAGGCCGCACTACAGAAGCGCGCCATCAAGGACTTCTTCGCCGGGCTTTCCAAACTGAAACTGGTGCGCGACCTGCTGCGCGCCCGCCGTCTGATGTGAGACAGGAAGGCGCCATGACGGACCTTTTCGACCTGACCCTAGAGGACAAACTCTATCGCACCCGCTATGAGCCGGACAGCGATCATCCGCACATCACGGTGAAGGCTGAGATCTGCCGCGGCTGCATCGGCAAGCCCTGCGTCCTGCTCTGTCCGGCCCACGTCTACAAGCGCAAACCCGACGACCGCGAGGTGGTGCTCGTCTCCCACGACAACTGCCTGGAATGCGGCACCTGCGTGCAGGTCTGCCCCACCGAATCGCTGGAGTGGCGCTTCCCCGATGGCGGCATGGGGGTGAAGTATCGCTACTGACCCGCGGATCGGCCGGTGAAGGCCGCGGGCCAACCTGCGGTTGGCTTTGGCCTGGACCAAGGGCCAAGGTGACCGCATCAGGCGATAGGGCCGTCGTCCGACAAGGCATTGCGGCGCAAGCGCCACCTCGTTCCACTTTCCTTTCGCAAAAGGAAAGTGGGGCAAGGAGAAGGCTGGCAGACCCTGAGCGGCGGTGTGTGTGACACGCGCGGGGTCGCGCGTATGAGGACTTCGTAGGCACCGGCTCTTCGGCCTCTGCGCGCGACGAGGCCGAAAAGAGGGGCCTTGGGGCAAACCCCCATCCCGACCTTCCCCCTGGCAGGGGGAAGGCGGTCTCCTGCGGTGAAGGCCGCGGGCCAACCTGCGGTTGGCCACGGCCTGAACCGAGAACATGGGCTGTCGATTCACCTGACGCGGCCCTCTGTCCGACGCCCGCCGTGAGGCGGGCTAGTTAGGGCCGGTGATGTCTTGGAGAGGGCTTTCTTTGGGCACCTTTCTTTCGCCCGAGAAAGAAAGGTGCAAGGTGGCGCGGCATCTCTTCCCGCTTTCTTTTCGCAAAAAGAAAGCGGGGCAAAGAAAAGGCTTGCAGACCCTGCCCGGCGGAGTGTGTGACACGCGCGGGGTCGCGCGTATGACGACTTTGTGGTCACCATCTCTTCGGCCTCTGCGCGCGCATACTTCCCGCCTTCGCTTCGCTGCGGCGGTCAGTCGCGACGCACGACGAGGCCGAAAAGAGGGCGTTGACATGCCAGGTGCTGCTTCGCCAGGAATGAGGCATGGCCGCTTGAGG
>JAUXWS010000062.1 GCA_030685015.1 bacterium | reverse complement strand
GAGCCAAGCGAGTCGGATCGTGTACTCCAAGGGCAACGACCATATCATCGACTCCACCCGCTGCGCCGTCCTGCGCAAGGAGCGCGAGCTCTTGAAACAGCTGGTGGACGATGGGTCGATGGGCGAGGCCGAGTTCGTGATGCCGGTCCTGACCGGCGACATCTTTGTGTAGGAGGCCATCGTGAAGCTGTTCAGCCGCGGGCTCTTGCCCGTTCGTCAAACGGCGGAAGGCGTGGTCGAGGTGGGCGATGAGATGGCGGCCCAGGCGGCCACGATCGATCCCTTCGCCAGCGAGACTTCCGTGGACGGGATTCCCAAGGAGTGGCACGAGCGCGGCGCCAAGGCCTGGGAGTACTTCCAGCAGGAACCCATCGTCAACAACTGCATCAATGCCTGGCGGACCCTGGCCGTGGGGGACGACTTCACCCTGTTGGCCAGCACGCCCGAGCTGCAGAAGGACGTGGATGCCTTGAAGCGGCGCCTGAACCTCAAGCGCTGGTTGAAGGACCAGTTGCTGCAGCTCTTGACCAAGGGCGAGGCGGCTGCATTCAAGGAGTATGGCGGGGAGGAGAAGGCCAAGAACGAGGAGGGCAAGCCGCTTTACCAGGACTTCGAGCGCATCAAGGTCTTGAACCCCCTGCTGCTGGAGACGACGGTGAAGGACGGGCAGGTGGTGAAGGTGCGCTCCTTCTTGCAAGACGAGGGCGGCCTGCCCCGGGATCACACGGACGTGTCGCTGGAGCAGTTCCGGCGCTGGATGTGGGACGCACCCGACTTCGCCGAGCACGGCACCAGCATGGTGCTGCCGGCCTTCGAGTCCATCGAGCTCCTGCGGGACTACCGGCGCGCCGAGCGCGCCATCGCCAAGCGCTGGGCCACGCCCATCCGCTTCATCAAGGTGGGTGGCCAGTTCGGCAAGACGGTGGTCATGCCCAAGCCCAGCATGCTGAAGGACATCAAGAAGATCGTCGACGGCATGAGCGCGCGCCAGGGCGCCGTCGTGCCCTTCTACGTGACCATCGAGACCTACGGCGCCGAGGGCGAGACCCTGAAGACCGAGGAGAAGGTGAGGGAGGCCAAGAGCGACGTCATCGTCGCCATGGGATTTACACGCGCCCTGGTCTCCGGGGACGGGGCCAACTTTTCCACGGCCAGCCTGGGCTTCGCCAAGATCCAGCTCATGCTGTCGGACCTAAGGGACATGGCGCGCGACATGCTCCAATGGGTCCTGGACGATTGGCTGGCCATGCGCGGCAAGGAAGGCGAGAGCCTGCACATCGCCTTCCCGGAG
Organism: bacterium; assembly: GCA_030685015.1. Classification (NCBI taxonomy): domain Bacteria; species bacterium. The sequence continues at coordinate 3,469 of JAUXWS010000062.1, read as the reverse complement.
ATCGACCTGTCCGCCGGCGCCGACCAGCGCAAGGTCCTGGTGGACCTCTACGACCGTGGGCTCATCAGTGTGCGCAGCCTGCAGGCCATGATGGGCCTGTCCCCCGACATCGAGCAGGCCCAGATCGGGCGCGAGACCAAGCAGGTGATCGCGCCGCTCTCGCCCGGGGACATCGTGGGCCTGGCCCAGCAGGAGATGCTGACCCAGGACCAGGTGGCCTTCCTGCTCAACCTGGCGGAGCGGTTGAAGGGGGCGCCCAAGGAGGACCCGGGCGCCGCGGCGCCGGCGCCCCAGACGGGCGACGTGGCCGGGCTCTATCAGCAGGTGGATCAGATCATTCGGGCGCGGGCCCGCACGCTTGCAATGGAGCGCGTCCAGGCCTTGGACGCCGCGGAGCCGCAGGCCGCCTGATGCCAGCTGCCGCCTGCAGGTGTGGCAGCCCGCATCCGCCGCTGCCCAGAGGAGAGCTCCACCTGGAGGTGGAGGCCCTGCTCCTGCCCATGGGCAGCCGGGCCCTCCTTTCCTACGCCCTCACCCAGCGGCAAGCCATTGAGCAGGCCACGGCCCAGAGCCTGGCCAAGGCCGGCGCCTACTCGGACGAGGTCCTGGCCGGCAGTTTGAAGGCCCTGGACCGGGCGGCCAAGGACGTGAAGGCGCAGATCCTGGCCCTGGGGGATCTTTCCCAGTTCGGCCCCGGCGCCCAGCCGGGCAAGTCCGTGCAGTTGGTGCGGCTGAAGGTCCTGGAGACGCACCTGGCCCAGACGGCGGCGCAGCTGAAGCAGGATCTCACGCTGGCCTACCAGGGCATGACGGGGGACTTGGCCAAGGCCGGCATCGAAGGCAAGCTCGCCCAGCTGGGGGCCCAGAAGCTGGGCGGTTACCAGGCCCTGGACCAAGCCGGTCGGGAGGCCCTGGCCGAGGCGGCCTTCTCCCTAGTCCCCACCGACGCCCTGGACTTCCTCTCGAACTACCAGCTGCAGCTCCTGGGCAAGCTCTCAGACGACCTCGTCGCCGGCATCAAGGGGGCCGTACAGGTGGGCATCGCCCAGGGCGAGGGCCCGGCCAAGATCGCCCGGCGCATCGGCGGCATCGTCAAGGACCCGGAGGAGTTCCGCCAGGCGGGGAAGACGGTCTTCAAGACCGTGCAGCAGCGTGCCGAGCTCATCGCGCGCAGCGAGACGATGCGGGCCTACAACCAGGGCGCCAAGAAGTTCGAGACCCAGATTGGGGTCAAGAGCGCGCGCTGGCTGACCGCCGGCGACGAGCGGGAGTCCCCCGAATGTGGATCGCTGCACGGCAGGGAGTTCGATCTCCAGGATCTACCCATCCAGCCCCTGCACCCGGCGTGCCGCTGCACGCACATGCCCGGTGGCTCTCTGTCCCAGATCACGGACCTGGGCACTCTGGAGGCGCAGCTGGCGGACCAGGCGCTGGGGGACGGGGCCGTGCAGGAGGCGCTGAAGAGCGGGGACTACGGCAAGCTGACCATGGTCCAGCTGCGGGAGGTGGCCAAGGAGAAGGGCGTGTCCATCGCCCGCACCAAGGCGGACCGGCTTGTCATGCTGTCCGAGATGACGGGGCACAGCGATTCTTGGCTGGCGGGACACACGCCTGTCGAGCTGGATGCGTGGTTCAAGAAGTACAAGATCGGGGCGCTGAAGACCAAGGACGAGCTGCTGTCCGCCATCCACAAGGCGGATCACGCCACGGATGCGGCCAAGGCGGCGGCGCTCAAGCAGGCGGAGGAGGCGGCCAAGAAGGCCAAGCAGGCGGCGGAGGAGGCGGCCAAGAAGACGGCGCTGGCGGACCAGGCCACGGCGGACTTCCATACGACGCTGGTCAAGTTGAAGGACCTGGAGGCGGATCCCGCCCAGTTCCAGGCCTTCCACCAGCAGATGGACCAATTGCTGGTGCATGTCCAAAAGCACCTGGAGATCCTGGGCCCGAAGAAGGCGGCGGATCTGGGCGGCTATCTGTCGAAGGCCCAGGACGCCTTCACTCTGAAGGTGGAGCTGACGGGCCAGTCGGCGCTGCGCGATGTCTTGAAGGCGGCAAAGGTCAAGAACTTCCAATGGTTCACGAAGGCCGAGACCGTCACCTACCTGACCCAGAAGCCCCTTCAGTCCAAGATCGCCGAGCAGGTGGCGGCCAAGGTGGCGGCGGCCAAGGAGGCGGCGAAGCTCAAGAAGGTGGCGCCGCCCGCCAAACCCGCCACGCCCAAACCGGCCGCTCCCAAGCCGGCCCCAAAGGCGACGCCCGCCGTCCAGGCGCGCAGCGCCGACGAGGCCTGGGAGGCGCTGAAGGCCGAGAATCCCTTCACCTTTCACAGCGACGCCAGTGAGCTGGGCGGCGTCCACACGAAGTACTTCTACACGGACAAGGCCGGCGACAAGTGGCTGTTCAAGCCCATCGCCGAGGAGTTCCGCGCCTTTGGCGACGAGGTGGCCTACCTCATCCAGCGCGAGATCGATCCGGGCGCCATCGAGGTGCGCACCATCCGGCTGAAGGACATGCACGGTCGCATGCGCTCGGGATCGATCCAGAAGATGAAGCAGGGACTCAAGGACCCGCACAGCTTCGAGAAGATGGATCTCGCGGCCCTCACGCCTGCCGAGCTTGCGCAGATCCAGCGAGAACAGGTGGTGGACTGGCTGATCTCCAACCACGACGGTCACGCGGGCCAGTTCCTGCGTGCGCGGGACGGCAAGGTCTATGGCATCGACAAGGGCCAGCTCTTCAAGTTTTTCGGCAAGGACAAGCTCTCCGTCGACTATGCGCCCAACGCCGGCGGGCGCTTCGACGAGCCCCTCATCAACAAGCTTCTGCGTGCCCACCGGGACGGGAAGATCAAGCTGGACCTGCGGGCCACCCAGGAGTGGATCAGGCGGGTGGAGGCGATTCCCGATGCCGCCTACCGCGAGATGCTCATGCCCTATGCCGGCCGGCGCTTCGCTGGTCAGCCGGGTGCCCTGCAGGACTTCTTGCGGGCTGCCGTTGAGCGCAAGAACGCCATCCGGGGGGACTTCGAGCGTTTCTACAGCGAGATCGAGTCGGCGCGGCTGGGGCGGAAGGTGTCCTTCCGCTTCGGGCAGGCGGTTGAGGAGGCGGCGGCGCCGCCGGCAGCGGATGGGGGCACGGCCTGGGCGCGGGGCAGCCGTGTCGACCTGAAGGAGGAGGTGAAGGCCATCCGTGAGTCCGGCTGGCAGGGGCGATCCCTGGCTGTGGACAAGGGCGATATCGAGGACCAGAACGTGCTGGTGCGCGAAGTGTTGGGGAAGGGCGGCAAGAAGGAGACCGTGCTGCAGATGCGCCTGCGCGTGGATGCGGACAAACGCCTGGTGAAGAGGCTCAAGGCCAACGTGGTGGGCGATTTGCCAAAGGAGCTGCTGGCGGAGGATCCCTTCTGGGACACGATCCTGGCTGCCGTGAAGACCACCAACATGCACGCAGCCGACCTAGGCTACAATAC
>JAUXWS010000061.1 GCA_030685015.1 bacterium | reverse complement strand
CCGCATCGGAGAAAGCCACGCACGTCGTCCTGCGGCACCAAGGGCGCGCGGATGTCCAGCAGCCTGTTGCCGCGGACGACGCCTCGCGCCGCGGCTGAAACCACCGTCAGGAGTTCGAAAGGACAGAAGTGTAGGGGTCGGTCCCCACGTGGTTCGCCTGGCCGGGGCAGGACGACGTCGACACCCCGGACCTGCCGATGGTCGCAGGATGGCGGCGCGGCGCGCGGGTGGGATGTGGGTGTGCATGGGCAAGGCGGGTCGGGCAAGATCATCGAGCGGAGGCGGCTCAGGCCGCGTTCAGGCAGCTCTCCTGTTCGACCAGGGGGCGCTTGCGGGCATAGCGGGCCCGGTTGGCCAGGACCTGCTTGAGCAGATCGTCCACGTTGGCCCGGATTTCCGCGACGCGTTCCTCCCCCAGGATCAATACCGCATCTTCAATAGCGGACATGGACACCCCCCCTGTCAGGCCTGTGTGTGGCAGATGGTCAAACCGTTCGATTTTGCTTGAATGCGGGGCGAGAGTACCATCCGGCCACCGGCCGCGCAAGGTTTTTCTCAAGCTGGATGAATTTTTCCAAAGCTGAGTCAGCTTTGGAAAATCGCAACAACTTGGCGTCGGTTCGCTCCAGTACTAGATTTGACGCATATTCCGCAGAACGAATGCAACAGAGGATGGTGGCGCGATGACGGGGGAGCAGCTTCAACCCGCACGGCCGGATCGGCCGGCCGCCCCCGCGGCCGTGGCCACCCTGGCGCGTCCGCCCTTCTTGGACGACGAGCTGACCTGGTTGAAGGGAGTGGGGCCACGCAAGGCGGAAGTCCTGGCCCGCCATGGGCTTCGCATCGTAGAAGACCTGCTCCACTTCTATCCCCGCCGCTATCTGGACCGCACCAGCGTGACGCGCATCGCCGACCTGCGGACGGAGATGGGAGAGATCACGGTGGTGGGCCGCCTCCTCACCGTGCAGGTGAAGGGCTTCGCCAAAGGCCAACGCTGCGAAGCGGTCCTGGCGGACGGCAGCGGGCGCATGACCCTCGTCTGGTTCAACCGGGTGGCCTGGGTGCAGAAATTCCTGCAGGCGGGGGACGTCATCGCCGCCAGCGCCAAACCCTCCTTCTACCGCGGCTGGCAGTTCCAGCACCCCGCCGTGGAAAAGCTGGCCATCGACGAGACGGAGGTGGATCCCGACGCGCCCTCCCAGGCCCCGGAGGATCTCAACTACCAGGGCCAGGTGGTGCCCATCTATCCGGGCAGCGAGGAGTTGCGCCGCGCCTGGCTGGATAGTCGCGCCCTCTCGCGCATCATCCGTGGCCTCTTCCAGCGTCACCGCGTGGAGCCGGCCGATCCCCTGCCGCCCGCCCTGCGCCGCCGCTTCGGTCTGGTGGACCTGGCCTCGGCGCTGCGCGAGGTGCACCTCGGCCGATCGATGGAGGATGTGGAGCGGGCCCGCCACCGCCTCAAGTTCGAGGAGTTCTTCCTGCTGGAGCTGATGCTGGCCTGGCGCAAGGCGACGATCGGACGCGCCGAGAAGGGCCTCCAGTTCGATCGCGACAGCGGGTTGGTGGACCGCCTGCTGGACTCGCTGCCCTTCCGGTTGACGGCGGGCCAGCGCCGCGCCGTGGACGAGATCTTCCGCGACATGCGCTCGCCCCATCCCATGAATCGCCTGCTCCAGGGCGACGTGGGCTGCGGCAAGACCCTTGTCGCCCTCTGCGCCATGCTGCTCTGCGTGGACAACGGCCACCAGGCCGCCCTCATGGCGCCCACCGAGATCCTGGCCGAGCAGCATGCCCGCACCCTCATCCGGCTGGCGGAGCCACTGGGGCTGCGCGTGGCCCTGCTCACCGGCTCGCGCCTGGCGGCGGCCCGGCGGCGGGCCTTGCAGGAGACGGCCTCCGGCCTGGCCCACCTGGTGGTGGGGACGCACGCCCTCATCCAGGACGAGGTCGCGTTCGCCGACCTGGGCCTCGCCATCATCGACGAACAGCACCGCTTCGGCGTGGAGCAGCGGGCCCGCCTGCGCCGCAAGGCTCCCGTCCTCGACACCCTGGTGATGACGGCCACGCCCATTCCCCGCACGCTGGCCATTGTCGGTTACGGCGACATGGACCTCTCGGTCATCCGCGAGCTGCCGCCCGGCCGCCTGCCCGTCACCACCGTCTGGCGTCGCGAGAACAAGCGCCCGGAGATCTTCCGCTTCGTGCGGGAACAGGTGGACAAGGGCGCCCAGGCCTACGTCGTCTATCCCCTGGTCGAGGAGAGCGAGAAGCTGGACCTGCGCGCCGCCGAGGAGGCCTGCGCCGAATTGCAGGCGGACTGGCTGGCCGGCTTGCCCGTCGGCCTGCTCCACGGCCGGATGAAAGCGGCGGAGAAGGAGGCGGTGATGCGCTCCTTCCTGGAGGGCGGCCTGCGCGTGCTCGTCTCCACCACCGTGATCGAGGTGGGCGTGGACAACCCGCGGGCCACCATCATGGTCGTCGAACAGGCGGAGCGCTTCGGGCTGGCGCAGCTCCATCAGCTGCGGGGCCGCGTGGGGCGGGGCGCGGACAAGTCCTGGTGCGTGCTGGTGGCGGGCAAAGCCCTCTCCAACGAAGGGCGAGAACGCCTGGAGACGATGGCCGCCACCCAGGATGGTTTCGTCATCGCCGAGGCCGACCTGCGCATGCGCGGCACGGGCGACTTCTTCGGCACGCGGCAGAGCGGCCTGCCCGAGTTCCGCATCGCCGACCTCCTGCGCGACACGGAGCTGCTCATCCAGGCGCGGGACGCCGCCTTCCAGCTGGTCGAGGAGGATCCGGGCCTGAGCCAGGCGCCCGTCCTGCGCGAGCACCTGCACACCACCTACGCCGACCGGCTGGCCCGGGTGGAGGACTGATGCCCCCGCCCTCCGCGCTGCCGCTGCTGGCCGACGTGGCCCTGCCCCTGCCCGTGCCGCGTCTCTACTCCTACGCCGTCCCCGACGAGTTCGCCGCCGACCTGGCCGTCGGCTCGCGCGTGCTGGTGCCCCTGGGCGGCCAGCGTCTGATCGGTTACGTGGCCGCCGTGGCGCGGCGGGAGCCGCCCCCCGGCCTCAAGCCCGTGCTCGACCTCATCGACGAGACGCCCCTGCTCGACGAGGGCCTGGTCGCCTTCGCGGCCCGCCTGGCCGAGTACTACCTGTGCAGCACGGGCGAGGTGCTGAAGGCGGCCTTGCCCCCCGGCATCAACGGCACGGTGCGCTGCTGGCTGGAGGAGCAGGCCGATCCCGCCCTGCGCCGGCCCCTTCGACTTACGCCGCGCCGCGAGGCCATCCTGCGGCTGGTCCGCGAGCGCGGCACTGTCAGCCGTTCCTGGCTGGCCCAGGAGATGGGCGGCGCCTTTCATCACGACCTCAACCAGCTCATCGCCGCCGGCCACCTGGTCCGTCGCGACGCCCTGGACGGCGAACGGCGCCGGGCCCCCACCCGCCGCGTCCTGGGCCTGGTCCACCCGGCCGGCACGCCCGAGTTCCGCGCCCAGCTGGCCGAGCGCGAACGGCGCGCCCCGCGCCAGGCGGCGCTCATGCTGCTGCTGGGCGGCACCGGGGATGGCCGCCTCGAGCGGTCCGAGGTGCTGGCCCAGGGCTGGACCCCGGCCGTGATCCGCTCCCTGGCGCAAGGCGGCGTCCTGCGCGAGGACGAGGAGGAGGCGGAGCCTTCCGCCTCGGGCTACGACCTGGACGCCAGCGTGCGCGACATCATCCTCACGGATGAGCAGGAACAGGTGGCGGCGGCGGTGGTGCCCTGTCTGCCCGGTCCCGGACGGCGGCCGGGCCGCTTTCAACCTTTCCTGCTGAGGGGCGTGACGGGCAGCGGCAAGACCCAGGTCTATCTCGAGCTGGCCCGGCGCACGCGGGCAGCGGGCGGCGGCGTGCTGGTCCTGGTGCCGGAGATCGCCCTCACCCCGCAGATCGTGGCTCGTTTCCAGGGCTACCTCGGCCAGGATGTGGCCGTCATCCACAGCCAGCTCTCGGGCGCGCAGCGTTTCGCCATCTGGCGGGCCCTGCGCGAAGGCTCCATCCGCGTGGTGGTGGGCGCCCGCAGCGCCCTCTTCGCCCCCATCCGCCGCCTGGGACTCATCGTGGTGGACGAGGAGCACGAGAGTTCCTTCAAGCAGGCGGAGCCGGCGCCCCGCTACCATGCCCGCGACGCCGCCGTGCTGCGTGCCCAGCAACTGGGCATCCCCATTCTCATGGGCAGCGCCACGCCCTCCCTGGAATCCTGGTGGAACGTGCGCCAGGGCCGCTATCAGCTGCTGGAGCTTCCCCGCCGGGTGGCGGACCGCCCCCTGCCTCCGGTGGAGCTGGTGGACATGAAGGCCGAGCGCGACCAGCTGGCCGGCCGCGGCCGCACCCAGCGCAACTTCAGCGGCGTGCTGGTGGAGGCGCTGCTGGCGGCGCGGGCGGCGGGACGGCAGACCATCCTCCTCCAGAACAGGCGCGGCCACTCGCCCTGGCTGCAATGCCCGGCCTGCGGCGAGGTGCTGCACTGCCCCCGCTGCGATGTCTCGCTCGTCTGGCACCGCAGCACGGGCCAATGCCATTGCCATCTCTGCGGCCTGGAACTGCCCACCCCCGAGGCCTGTCCAGCCTGCCGCGGCGCCGAGCTGGGCTTCCTGGGGGCCGGCACGCAAAAGATCGAGGAGGAGCTGGCCGAGCTGCTGCCCGATGTCCGCCTGCTGCGCATGGATCGCGACACCACGCGGCGCCGCGGCGCCTACATCCGCATGGTGCGGGATTTCAACGAGGGCCGCTTCGAGGTCCTGCTGGGCACGCAGGGCGTGGCCAAGGGGCTGGATTTCACGGGCGTGACCCTGGCCGGGGTCATCCAGGCCGACACCGAGCTGAACCTGCAGGACTTCCGGGCGCGGGAATGGGGTTTCCAGCTGGTCAGCCAACTGGCGGGGCGGGCCGGCCGCGGCGAACTGCCCGGCCGCGTCGTGGTGCAGACCATGACGCCCGACCATCCCGTCCTGCGGCAGGCCGCCGCCCATGACTACCTTGGCTTCGCCGACGAGGAGCTGGAGGTGCGCCACCAGTCCGGCTACCCGCCCTTCACGCGACTTTGCCGGCTGCTTGTCAAATCCGCCGACGAGGTCCTGGCCGAACGGGCCTGTCGGCGCCTCTACGACGAGGTGCCGCGTCCGGCCCGGGTGGGGGCGCTCAATCCTGGGCCGGCCCCGGTGCGCATGGTGCGGCGGGAGTACCGCTTCCACCTGCTCTTGCGCAGCCGGCGCGACCAGGACGCTGGCGGCCGCCGCTTGCGCGAGGCGGCGCTGGCCTGCCGCGAATACTTCAACAAAGCCCTGAAGGAGCGCGACCTGAGCTTGATCATCGACATGGACCCCCAGGGCGTGATGTGACGCGCCTAGCAGCCTATCTGGCTTGGGCCTTGGATGGGATTCGCGCCCAGATCGAGGCCGGTTGTTCGGAAATTTCGCAGGGCATGCTGGTGGTCTGTTCAAGAAACTTGCGGAAAATCCAGACCGATTGGGCCCAATCCGCAAGCGGATTGGGCTTGGCCGAAGCGAAGCTTCGGCAGGAAGCATGGCGTAAGCCATGCGACGACCGCCAAGTGGCCAAGTCCGACAGGCTGCTGGCCCCCATCCTTCTCCTGTGGCTGCTGCTGGCCCTGCCCGCGCCGGCGGCCCCGCCCGCCGCCGTGTTGGCAGGCCTGGACGCGCCGGTGGCGGCCGCCTTTGCCGAGCAGAACCTGGGCGACTTCCGCCTCTACTACCACCGGGTCGACCAGTCCTTCGCCGCCCATGTGGCGGGCGTGGTCCAGGCCAGCGAGCAGCGTCTGGCCGATGAGCTGGACCTGCGCAATTTCCGCGGCAGCCATATCGTGGTGGCCTGGGATCCCGCCCACTTCTACCGCCTGGCGGGCAGCGGCACGCCCCACTGGGCGGGCGCCGTGGCCAACCCGGAGCAAGGCCGCATCGTCCTCAAGAGTCCGCGCTGGGGCGATGTGGAGCGCAACGCCGGCGCCACCATCCGTCACGAGATGACCCACCTGGGCGTGGGCCGGCTGCGGCGCGGCAACTGGATCCCCGTCTGGCTCGAGGAGGGACTGGCCGTCCGCCTCTCCGGCCTGCCCTACGGCATCCGCCCGGACGGGGCGGGGATCAGCCTCTCCAAGGCCATCACGACAGGATCCCTCATTCCTCTGACGCAGCTGGACAACCTGCACTCCTTTAGCAGCCAGCAGGCGGAGCTGGCCTACATGGAGGCCGAGAGCGCCGTGCGCTTCTTCCTGGAGCGCCACGGCCGGGTCGCCCTGGTCCACATGCTGACCCTGGTCGGGCGCGGCACAGGCTTCAACGAGGCCTTCGACCAGGCCACCGGCGGCGGCTACTACCGCTTCGAGAGCGATTGGCAGGACTGGTTGAAAAGTCAGCGCGGCCTTTACTTCCTGATGGACTTCTCCAGTTGGGTGTGGGGCGGCATCATCGTTTTGGCGGGGGTCGTCTGGTGGATTCGGCGCCGTCGGGCCAGGCGCATCCTGGACCGCTGGTCCCGCGAGGCCGAGGAGGAGGACGACGACGAATTCCTGGTGTAGCCCGGACTTGTTCAGCAACCACGTGCCCTGAGGATCACTTCACCGATGACCGCCTTTCTTTTCATCCTTGGCCTCGTGCTGCTGGTGGCGGGAGCCGAGCTGCTGGTGCGCGGCGCCTCCACGCTGGCGGCGCGGCTGGGCCTCTCCCCCCTGATGATCGGCTTGACCGTCGTCGCCTTCGGCACCAGCTCGCCGGAACTGGCGGTGAGCCTGAAGGCGGCCCTGGGCGGCTCCGCCAGCGTCGACCTGGTGCTGGGCAATGTGGTGGGCAGCAACATCCTCAACGTGCTGGTGGTGCTGGGCCTGGCCGCCCTCATCACGCCGCTGGTGGTGACCCGCCTGCTGGTGCGGGTGGATGTTCCCATCATGATCGGCGTCTCGATCCTGCTTGTCCTGCTCTCGCTGGACGGCCGCATCGGGCGCCTGGACGGGCTGCTCCTGACCCTGGGCATGCTGGCCTATTCGGCCTTGGCCTATCGGCTGGGCAAGGCCGATGAAAGGCCCGAGGCCGCGCCCCTGACGCCGGCCGACGCCCACCCCCCCGCCACATCCCGCGGCTGGCTCATCCCCCTTCTCACCACCCTGACCGGTCTGGCGCTGCTTGTGCTGGGCTCCCACTGGCTGGTGCAGGGGGCCATGGCCCTGGCGCAGCGGCTGGGCATCAGCCAGATGGTGATCGGACTCACCGTCGTCGCCATCGGCACCTCCCTGCCTGAAATCGCCACCGCCATCATGGCCACCCTGCGTGGCCAGCGGGACATCGCCGTGGGGGGCGTGGTGGGCAGCAACATCGCCAACATCCTGGGCGTGCTGGGACCCAGCGCCGTCGTCGCCGGAGGGGGCATCCCCGTACCCGCCATCCTTTTCCAACTGGATTACCCCCTGCTCTTGGTGGCAGCTGCCGCCTGCCTGCCTGTCTTTTTCACCGAACATACCATTACAAGGCTAGAGGGAGTAGGTTTACTTGTTTTGTACTTAATTTACACAGTCCTGCTAGTGCTGCACACAATTCAACATGCGGCCTTTGGGCCAAGCCATCGCATCTTCTTTTTGTTCGTCATTCCGGCCATGGCCCTGCCCCTTCTGTTCCAAGCCTGGCGGCAACGAGGGCCATCCCATTGATCGTCTTCCTTATCACATCAAGCGCCGCACGAATTGGAATGGGAAGGCCGACCTGGACACAGCGCCCGGTCGCTCGCGAGAATTCTTAGAAAACCCTTGCATCTTAGCTTTGCAGCCCCTAGATTTGCCCTCGAATTAGCAATCAAACCCACCTCCTTCTCCAGAAGCCGAAACAAATGGTGTCACGCGACACGTGTGTCCACTGCCTCCGCGCAGGGATCCCGGGTCGCCAATAAGACGAAGGGGGTTTCTGATGAAGAGGTTCGCAACACTGCTTACTGTCTCGATCACCATGGCGGCCGTCGCTTTGGCCGGTCATCCGGTGGTCGAGCCTGACACGGGCGGGGACGTGGGGTTCCCTTTCCACCCGGGTCAGTACATGGCCGCCACCCTTGACGCCGGCTGCGTGTGGACGGAGTGCTTCTGCACCAGCGACGCCACCCACAGCGGCAGCGAGTGGCCCAGCACGGGTGATCCGTCGGTCATTGGCGCCTATGATGTCCTGCGCATGAACCGCACCGCCGGTTCGGGCTTCAACGCCAAGACTTATGTGCAGAGTCCTGCCAGCTATGACTGGACTGGCCGCACCCTCGACGTCACCTTCTACTTCGCCGTGCAGGAGGCCGCCGACGCCTTGGGCTTCTACCTGACGCCCGCCTCCATGGACGCCGCCACCTTCGCCACCCTGACCCCTATCGCGGCCGCCGGCCTCTCTTTCATCATCGACCGCACGCCCGCCGGCGCCACGCTGGATGTCTATGAGGACGGTGCCTTTGTCACCAGCGGCGCACTGCCGATCTACGACCAGAACTTCCACCTGATCCGCATCCGCTACGACGATTTCACAAACGCCGTGAAGGTCACCCTCTTCGAAATGCTTGCGGAAGAGGTGATTGTGCCCTGGACGGCCGTGGGCGGCCTGACGGGCGGTTGGATCGGTTTTGGCGGCTTTGTTCCCGCCGCGACCGGCGCCTACCAGTACATCGATGACATCTGTGCCTGCGTGATCGACGACAATGGCGACGAGGTGACGGCGGATGAGCTGCCCATGGACTTCACCCTGGGCCAGAACTACCCGAACCCCTTCAACCCCACCACGACGATCTCCTTCACCATGCCGGAGACCGGCGTGGCCAGCCTGAAGGTTTTCGATTTGGCCGGTCGTGAGGTGGCCTCCCTGGTGAACGGCCTGACCTCCCGCGGCAACCACAACGTGGTCTTCGATGCCTCCGGTCTCACCTCGGGCGTGTACTTCTACACTTTCGAGGGCGCCGGTGTCACCGACACCCGCAAGATGGTGCTGGTGAAGTAAGTCTATTAACTGGACCGGGCCTCTTGCGAGGCCCGGTCTTTTCTCTCCCTGCCCCTGATTGATGCAGGACAACGGCTCCAGCCTCCCCTGATTGCATCCCCAACGTACTCATAGCCCGGCCCCTGCTTGCAGGCGTCGGGCTTTTCTTGATTGATGCGGGGTCAGGCCTTGGCCGCCCAGGGCCGGGCGCGGAAGGGCAGGCCACCAGCCACGAGTTCCTCGCGCAGCTTGCCCTGGCTCCAGAGGATGCGATCGCGGGCCACCTGGAAGAGCGTCTCCAGGTCCCGGCGCAGCTCCGGCCCTTCGAGGACGCCCAGGGCCCGGGCGATGGCCTCCAGGGTGGACAGCTTGTCCGGATGCGGCGAGTGGCGCAGGCGGTAGGCGGATGGCTCCTCCAGGCCCAGGCGGACCCGGGGCAGGGGACGCAGCTCCGGCTGGCGCAGGGGAATCTTGCGGGCCAGGTTCCAGGTGCCGTCGGGCACGATGAGAGTGACCGGGCGGTCGTCGCGGGCGACGTAGGCCTCATCCAGCAGCTCGGCCTCCGGACTGGGAAAGAGCAGGAGCAGGCGGCGCGCCGGATCGATCAAGCGGGACAGGTCAAGGCTTTGATCAGGCCGGCCGCGCAGAAGGATCTCCGCATGCTCCAGCGCGCTCAGGGCGAGGCGGCCGGTGTTGCTCTGCCGGCGGGCCTCGATGTGGTGCATGATCAGAACCAGCCGGGTGCGCGTCATCCGGCGCGGCACCACCTGACAGACGCAAAGGTCGGCCAGCATGCGGCAGTGCCGACAGGACTGGCCGACGTTGAGGGCGGGCGGGCGACGGGGCGGGCGGGACACTCTTCCACCGTCGTCCGGCATGTGGTCACTGGTTCTCGTAGCGTTCCACTTCGTCGTTCTGCACGACCAGGTCCACTCCCGCCATCTGGAACAACTCCCTTGTCTCGCCGGCGGCGTGATAGCGGCGCTCCGCCACCACACGCCGGATACCGCAGCTGATGATGAGGAGAGCGCAGGTGCGGCAGGGTTCCATCGTGCAATAGAGGGTGGCGCCGTCCAGGGCCGTGCCGTGGCGCGCCGCCTGGCAGATGGCGTTCTGCTCGGCGTGGATGGTGCGCACGCAGTGGCGGGAAACCTGTCCGTCGTCATCCACCAGCTGCTTCATGAGGTGGCCCGCCTCGTCGCAGTGGGGCAGTCCGGGCGGGGATCCCACGTAGCCCGTGCAGATGATGCGCTTGTCGCGCACGATCAGGCAGCCGCTCTTCCCCCGGTCGCAGGTGGCGCGCTTGGCCACTTCCCGCACCAGGCCGATGAAGTACTCGTCCCAGCTGGGTCGCGACATGTCAGGCCTCCGCCAGGCTCTTGGAGACGATCTCGTAGGAATTGGCGGACAGCCCCTCCGTCGCGGCCAACCGTTCCAGCTGCTCCTTGAGCAGGGCGGCGCGCGCCGGCTCATGGCGGCGCCAGGACATGAGGGGCCGCACCATGCTGCTGCCCATGGTCGCGTTGAGCGCATCCACCTCCACCACCCGATCCGTGAAGAAGCGGTAGGCGCTTCCGTCCGCCTTGTGGAAGCGGGCCGGGTTGCGCGCGGCGAAGGTGCTGATGAGGGCGCGCACCTTGTTGGGGTTTTTGATGTCGAAGGCCGGATGTTGCATGAGAGCGCCGATGCGCTCCAGGGTGTCCTCCCGCCGCGCGACCGCCTGCACGGCGAACCAGGAGTTCATCACCACCGGATCCTGACCCCAGCGTGCGGCGAAGTCCGCCAGCGCCTCTTCGCGCTCGGGCCTGTGGCAGTGGGTCATGGCCGCCAGGGCGCCCATCGTGTCCGACATGCATTGCGCCCCGCGATACTGGCGCATGGCCAGACGAGCCGCTTCCTTCACCTCCGCCTCGCCCAGCAAGGCCAGGCAGGCGTTCTTGAGAGTCCGCTGCCCGGCGGAGCGTGGTTCTCGATCATAGGGACGGGCCGCCAGTTCACGTGCATAGCGCTCGTAGACGGCCATCAGCGCGTCGCCATGTGTCACGGCCAGCTGGCGGCGGTGCAGATCCAGGGCCTGGACCAGCGCCTCAACCGGCACCTCATCGTACTCCTGTTCCAGCACGGTGTAGCCCGGCAGTTGGAGGGCCAGGGCGATGAAGGCGGGATCCTGATCGGCGTCGGCCAGGGTGGCTCCCCAGGCCACAAGCATGATGGGATCCACCTCCGCGCCGCGCCCCTTCCGCAACCCTTCCACGGCGGCCAGCAGGGATCGGGTGTAGAGGGCCTGCCCTGCCTCCCAGCGGGCAAAGGCGTCCGAGTCCCTGGCCAGCAGGAAGCCCAGCTCCTCCCGGGCGGTCTCGCGCTCCACGCGGACCGGGGCGCTGAAGCCGCGCAGCAGGCTGAGGTGGGGGCGTGCCGTCAAGCCCGTGAAGGTGAAGCGGCGGCGCTCGTCGCGCAGCTCGAGCAGTCGCGTGCCGGCCGGCTGTGCATCCGCCTCCTCATGCAGGCGAGTGGGCAGCTCCCGGCCTTCCTTGTCCAGCAGGCCGATCGCCACGGGAATGTGCAGGGGACCGGCCTCGGCCCCCGCCGCCCAGCCCGGCACCTGCTGGGACAGCTCCAGGTGGAGCTCGCCCCCCGCGGGATCCCAGTTCTCGCGCACGGTGAGGCGGGGCGTGCCCACCTGCCGGTACCAGCGGCGGAACTGTCCCAGATCCCGCCCGGAGCCGTCCTCCAGCGCCTTGACGAAGTCCTCCGTCGTCACGGCCTGTCCGTCGTGGCGGGCGAAGTAGCAATCCATGCCCCGCCGCCAGCCCTCCGGACCAAGCAGCGTGTGCATCATGCGGATGACTTCGGCGCCCTTCTCGTAAACGGTGGCCGTGTAGAAGTTGTCGATCTTCTGGTAGCTGACGGGTTGGATGGGATGGGCCATGGGGCTGGCGTCCTCGGGGAACTGCCGGCCGCGCAGGAGCTGCACGGCCGAAATACGGCAGACGGCCCGCGAACCCATGTCGGCGGAGAACTCCTGGTCGCGGAAGACGGTCAACCCCTCCTTCAGCGTGATCTGGAACCAGTCCCGGCAGGTGATGCGATTCCCCGTCCAGTTGTGGAAGTACTCGTGGGCCACCACGCCTTCGATGCTGTCGAAGGTGTCGTCGGTGGTGGCCTCGGGCAGGGCCAGCACCAGCGAGCTGTTGAAGATGTTCAAGCCCTTGTTCTCCATGGCGCCCATGTTGAAGGCGTCCACGGCGACGATCATGAAGATATCCAGATCGTACTCGCGGCCGTAGGCCTGTTCGTCCCAGGCCATCGCCCGCTTGAGGGACTCCATGGCGAAGCCGCACTTGTGGACGTTGTGGGCCTCAGTGTAGATGCGCAGGGCCACGTCCCGGCCGCTGGCCGTGGTGAAACGATCCTCGATGTGTTCCAGCCGGCCGGCCACCATGGCAAAGAGGTAGCTCGGCTTGGGAAAGGGATCCGACCACCGCGCCCAGTGCCGGCCATCCTCCAGTTCTCCGCTGTCCTCCAGGTTGCCATTGGAGAGCAGGACCGGGCAGCGCTCCCGATCAGCCTGGATGGTGGTCGTGAACAGGCACATGACATCGGGCCGGTCCAGGAACCAGGTGATGTGGCGGAAGCCCTCCGCTTCACACTGGGTGCAAAAGATGCCGTCGGAAAGGTAAAGCCCCGACAACTCGGTGTTGGCGGCGGGATGGATGCGGGAGACCGTCTCCACCACATGCTCGCCGCGCAAACCGCTGATGATCAATTCGCCTTGCTCGACGCGCCAGGAGCCGGCGGGCGCCACGGCGCCATCCACGGCCACGCTGATCAAGTCCAAGGCCTCGCCCGCGAGGCGCAGCTCGGCCGGCGGCCGGCCAGGCCGGGGCGACAATTCAAGCCGGGCATGCACCAAGGCATGGTCGTCATACAGGTCGAACAGAAGATTTGCCGAATGTATCTGCCAACTTGAGGGATTATAATCCTTTAGCTGGATGTCGCGGGTTTGGCGAGCCATCGTGCGGCCTTTCTTACTATTGAAATCAGGTTGACCATCAACACTGTCAACCGACTGAAATTAGAATTTGTGGAGGAGATATAGAAAGCCCGGATTGCTCCGGGCTATTCTGCATGAGTCCGGCTGCCTACCCGACTCCACCGTTCCGCTCATGGTTCATGCACGAGGGAACCACCTGCTGCCGCAGGCCTTGACAAAGCTGATTCAGCTTGCTTAAGGCGAATCGTGTGCCAGTTTCAAACCTGTTAACAGTCAACAAGGCTTGTGCGGGTCAGCGGCTGGGAATTGCACAATTTGTGCAAGATCGGGCAGATCGTTCGGAACACATGGCTTCATCGCATGTGACGCGGATCACAACTGAACCGTTCATTTGCATCCGGTTGACATGTTGGGGGAAGGCCCGATTGATATCTTCGCGGTAGATGTCCCGGTCGCGGAGGGCCATCCTCCCGCTCAACCAGAAAAACCTAGGAGCAGCCCATGATGACCTGGATCTGGCTGGCCCTCGTGGTGGGCAGCGTCGTGGTGGGCGCCTTCACCGGTCGCCTGGACGAGGTGAGCAAGGCCGCCTTCGACATGGCCGGCGTGGCCGTGACCATCGCCCTTTCCCTCATCGGTGTCATGAGCCTGTGGCTGGGCCTGATGCGAGTCGCGGAGAAGGCGGGAATGATCCAATTGCTGGCCAAGGCAATCCGCCCCATCTTTCGCCGCCTCTTCCCGGACATTCCCGATGGTCATCCCGCGCTGGGCTCCATGCTGCTCAACATCAGCGCCAGCTGGCTGGGCTTGGGCAACGCCGCCACGCCCCTGGGCCTGAAAGCGATGGAGCAGCTGCAGGAACTCAATCCGCGCAAGGACACGGCCAGCAACAGCCAGGTGACCTTCCTGGCCATCAACACCGCCAGCATCACCCTTATCCCGACCACCATCATCGCCGTGCGGGCCGGCGCCGGCAGCGCCCAACCGGCGGAGATCGTGGGAACCACCCTGGTCGCCTCGGGCATCGCCACGGTGGTGGCCATCCTGGCCAGCCGCCTCTTGCCGCGCTTCTTCCCCATCCAGCCCGCCGAGCAAGGCGGGGAGGCGCGCCATGACGGTTGAGCTGCTCCGCCCGGCCATCGACGCCTTCTCACACGCCCTGGTGCCATTCCTTTTCGTCGCCATTCCCGTCTTCGCCGTGGCGCGCCGAGTCAAGCTCTACGAGGAGTTCATCGAAGGGGCCAAGGGCGGCTTCGAGGTGGCTCTGCGCATCATTCCCTACCTGGTGGCCATTCTGGTGGCCATCGGCATGTTTCGCGCCTCCGGCGCCCTGGATCTGTTGGCCGGCCTGCTGGCACCGCTCACGGCGGCCATCGGATTCCCGGTGGAGGCGCTCCCTGCCGCCCTGATGCGTCCCCTCTCCGGTTCGGGCAGCCTGGGCCTGGTCACCGAACTCATTCAGGTGCACGGCCCCGACTCCTTCATCGGCCGCTTGGCCAGCACCATGTACGGCTCCACCGAGACGACCTTCTACGTGCTGGCCGTCTACTTCGGTTCGGTGGGCATCCGCCGCACTCGCCATGCCCTGATCGCCGGCCTGCTGGCCGACGCCGCCGGCCTGCTGGCGGCGCTGTGGATCTGCCGCGTCATGTTCGGATAAGGGAAAGCGCCGGACCCCAAGTGGAATCCGGCGCCGATCTGCTTGCGGCCGGGCGCCTTAGTAGACGACCCGCACCTGATAGAAGCGCATGGTGCCCGCCCCGGAATGTTGGAAGGACGGTGTCGCCACTTCGCCCACCAGGAGCGGCGTGTCATCCCATGCCACTTCGCTGGCATAGATCTTGTAGGAAAGGGCGCCGGGCAGGGGACTCCAATCCAGGGTGGCCACGCCGTCCGACCAACTGATGGACAGGTCGTCCACCGGCGCTCCCACCACCGGCGCCACCAGGGCCAGGAGCCGGAAGTCATCCAGGTACCAGCCCTCTCGCACCGTGCCCACGTCCGTTCCGAAGAGCCAGCGGAATTGCACGGTGGAGGCGGCCGGCGGCACGACCGCGCTGAGCACGGTCCAGTCCGCGATGCCGCTGTAGAGGCGCACCGGGAAGCCCAGCCAGGCCCGCAGCGCGGCGGTGGCGGTGCCGCCACGCAGAGCATGCGAATAGGCCGGGGCCGGCAGGGCGTCCTGCCAGGGGCCGCCGTTCACGCTCATCTCCCACTTGCCGCCGTCGTAGCAGGAGTCCGGGTAGGCGCCGGAGGTCTCCGCGGCGATCCAGGATCGGATGGCGGCCGTGATCTCCGTCGCGCCGGCGGGCAGGGGCAGGGTCGGGCTGGTCAGGATGCCGCCTGCGTCATTGGCGTAGTTGCCCGTGCCCGTGCCGCCGAACTTCCAGCTGTGGCTGCCCTCGAAGGCGCGGGCGCTCTCCAGGTGCCACTGGTCGGTCAGGCCGCCGCCGCCCTCGTGGGTGAAGGCTGATGCTCCGTTGAAGCCGTCGGCGTGGATCCGGGTGTAGACCACCCGGCTGCCCACCGGTGTGGTGGCGCTGTTGACGTTCTCCGAGGCATCCACGGCCGTGACGCGGAACTCCAGGGTGGCGCCGCCCGTCTGGCCGGGAATCTGGGCCGACCAGACAAGTCCGCTCTGGGACATGGGCAGGGTCTGCCATTCGCCCTCCGCCAGACGCCAGTCAAGCGTCACGGAGGAGAGGCCGCTGGCGTCGGTGACGCGGGCCGCCACGGTCAGGGGCTGGCCGGCCAGGGCCAGGTCCGTCTCCAGCAGCAGGATGATGGGCGGGTAGAGGTCGTTGAAACCGGCCAAGGCGGCCAGCACCGCCTCGTAGGCGTCCACCGTGCCGTGGCCGTAGGTGTTGTCCTCGCCGGCCGATCCCCGGTCCACGGCCGTATCCATCAGGATCTGCTTGATGAGATCCACCTCCAGGTCCGGGTTGGCGCTGCGCATGAGAGCCACCACTCCCGCCACGTGCGGTCCGGCCATGGAGGTGCCGCTCATCACGGTGTAGCCGCCGTTGTTGTAGCAGCTGCGCGTGTCCACGCCGGGGGCCGAGACCTCCGGCTTCATGGCGAAGGCGCCGCCACAGCCGCTGGGCCCGCGCGAGGAGAAGCTGGCGATGGTGTAAGGGGAGAAGGCGCTGGTGGCGCCCACCGAGAAGCAATTGTAGGGCGTCAGGGCGCGATCCCCCGGGCTGCGCAGGGTGGTGCTGCCCGGACCCTCGTTGCCGGCGGACCAGGTGACGCAGACCCCCGCCGCCTCGCAGTTGTCAATGGCCGCCCACCAGCGGCTGTCACAATCGAAGTAGCCGCTGAAGCCTTCGTTGACGCCCCAGCTATTCTGCACCACGTCCGGCACGTCGTCGATGGTGTTCGGGTTGCCGTCAGGGTTGGCCATGAACTGGAAGGAGGCGATCACGGCGTTGTCGAAGGCCGCGCCCGTGCCCATGTTGATGCAGTTGCTGGCGATCCACTGCGCCCCTGGGGCCACGCCCACCTCGTCGCCGGGAGCGCCGCCCACCATCGTGCCCATGGTGTGGGTGCCGTGGCCATGCCCATCCTGCGGCGTGGTGTGGCCCAGGTTGGCCGCGTCGATCCAGCACTGGCTGGCGGGATGTCCGTTGTTGCCACGCCAGCGGGAACTCAGCGCCGTGTGTGTGCCGAGCACGCCGGTGTCGATGCCGCCCACCAGGGCGCCCGTGCCCGTGATGCCCAACTCGCTCCAGACCTGGGGAGCGCGCACGGCTGTCACGCCCGCCTCCGGCGTGCGCTGACCATTGCCACCGTCTTCCACCGGGCCTCCCTCGGGCAGGATGGGCTGGATCAGCTCCACCCGCAGATCGGGCTCCGCCACCGCCACGTCCTCCCGCGCCGCCAGCTGGCGCAGGATGGCCAGGGGAGCGCGCACAACCACGGCGTTGGTGATCCAATAAGGCGTGTAGCCTTCGACCTTGCCCGCGGCCTTGAGCTGCTCCAGCTCGGCCAGCAAGGCGGCCTGGGAGACTCCAGCCGTCTCCGTCAAACGCTCCACCACCTGCCGGTTGCGCTCGGCGCGCGTGACCCGGCGGGCGCTGAGTTCGGCGCTGAGGGTCGTGATGTCCGCCTGCTCGCGCATGGCCAGCAGCACGGTCATCGTCTCCCCACCGGGACGGTCGGCCACGAGACGCTCCAGACCCGGAGAGAATGTCCCCGCGGCGGCGACGCCGGCCGAGAGCAACATGACAGCAAGTTGTTTCATCGTGATCCCTTCCTGCTTGACGGCGGCCCGTCTTCACTTGTTCAGTTGGCAAGACATTTGATTGCCCCGCCCGATCCCGAAGGGAGGCGGCAGCGTCGCGCCAGCAGCCTGTCGGACTTGGCCACTTGGCGGTCTTCATCGCCCCAATCGGTCCGGATTTTCCGCAATTTTCTTGAACAGACCACCAGTATGCTCTGCGAAAATTCCGAAAAACTGGCCTCGATTTGGGCGCGAATCCCATCCAAGGCCCAAGCCCGACAGGCTGCTAGGTCTGCTGAAGCCGTGCGGCGGTTGGTTGGGCAATCGCGCCCCATTTTCCGCGCAAAGCCCGTGCCGGGTTGGTGAAAGGCCCCCCGCGACTGCTCGCGGGGGGCCTCACTTCATGGACCGGGGTGGCCGTCCCCCTCGATTACTTGGTCATCAGTTGCTCGGCCTCCGTGAGGCGGCGGGCCGTCGGATTGACGTGCACGGCCGCGGCCGCCGCGGCATCCTGGCGCGTGACCACCCGGTAGACCCTCGTCAACCCGGTGCCGGTGGACAGGTTGTGGCTGGTTCCCGTCGTGTTGGCCAGGAAGGTCCAGGTCCCGCCCATGGCGTTGGCCACATAGATGTCGTAGCTGGTGGCCACAGGGACCGCCGCCCAGGACAGCTGGGCCACGCCGGCGCCCAGGTAGGCGATGTTGAGGTCCACCGGCTCCAGCTCGTTGATGATCAAGGTGCCGGTGACGCACACATCGTCCACATACCAATACCAGTCATAGAGATCGTGGAACTCGAACATGAGCTTGACGTTGGACTGGCCGGCGGCCAGCGCCGTGATGTCATAGCTGAAGTCGCCTTCCACCACCACGTCGGGATCATCCGGTCCGGCATGCCATTCATCAATGGTGTGCGGCCAGGTGGCGCCGCCGTCCGTGGACAGCTTGACATATGCATCGGTCCAGTAGTTGCTGTAGCCATAGCGCAAATGCATCCAGAAATCAAGCTGAACGGTGGCCTGCCCGCTGCAATCGAAGACCGGGCTGATCAGGCCGGCGTGGTCTTCCTGGCTCGTGCTGCTGTACTGGATATAGGCGGCGTAGCTATTGTAGGTGGAGATCCCCCAATCGTTGCCACTGCCAAAGTTGACCGTCGTGAAGTCATCCAGACCGCCCGTTTCGAAATCCTGGCAGTATTCCAAACCGGTGGGGGCCAGGATGGTGAAGGTGATCACCGCCGTCTGCGCCGTGTTGCCGCCCGGGCTGGCGTCCACCGCCGTGATCTGGTAGTCGATCATGGTGCCGATGGGCCGCGGCCCGGGAATGTTGGCTGTGTAGAGCGGGCCGCCCGTCATGGCCACGTTGGTCCAGGCGCCGTTGTTGATGCGATAGGCCAGGGTGACCGAGGCGAGGCCGGCGTTGTCCGTGACCGTGGCGTTGACCACGTAGGGGCCGACCGCATCCTGCGTGTTGGTGAGCGGCACATGGACGATGACCGGCAGCGAGGTGTCCACCACCAGGAAGGTGTGCTGCGGCGTCTGCGCCTGATTGTTGTTGGGGCTGGCGTCCACCGCCGTGATCTGGTAATCCACCGTCGTGTTGAAGGGCTGGCCGGGGATGGCCGCCGTGTAGTTGGGTCCACCCGTCATGGCCACGTTGGTCCAGGTTCCGCCGTTGATGCGGTAGGCCAGGGTGACCGACGCCAGGCCGGACAGGTCGGTGACGTTGGCGTTCACGGTGTAGGGGCCAGCCGTGTTCTCCGTGTTGCCCAGCGCCGTGTGGATGATGGTGGGCGGCACCGTGTCGTCACCGGAGACGATCATCGTCACCGGGATGGTGATGGTCGGCGTGTCCGGGTCGTTGCAGGTGAAGTTCACCTGGCCCGTGAAGGTGCCGTAGGGGATCTCGGTGGCGTCGTAGTTGACCGTGAAGCCGCCGCTGCCGCCGGGCGCCACGCTGCCCGAGCCGGGCGCGAGGGTCAGCCAGGGGATGGTGGTGGCGAACTCGATGGCCAGGCCGTTGGCCAGGTAGGGCGCGTTGAACACCACCTGGAGGCCGTCCGTGCCCGCGCCGTTCTCGATGCCCACCGTGCAGCCCGTGGGGCTGGTCACGGTGAGGTACTGGAAGAGGATGCGCCCATTGGCGTGCAGGATGGCCTGGCAGGTCTGCAGATTGCTGGTGCCATAGATGGGCACGTTCGTCCACTGGACGATGAAGCGGTTGTTGGCGTTGTCCACATAGTACTTCAGCGAGCCGCCCGCATTGGGGTTGAGGTCGTCCCAGAACAGGGCGAGCATGTTGTTGGGCTCATTGGTGTTCGGAATGCCCTGGTTGGACAGGGAGTTGCTGGTGCTGGTGAAGCTGAGGAAGCCGTTGGTGCACACCCGGACCGTGGTGAAGTCGTTCCCGTAATAGGGGAATGTGAAGCCCAGGTTGTAGGGGCCGAAGTTGCTGTCGTCCGCCGGTCCGATGGTCGTGCCAATGCCGCTGATGTCAAACCAGTTGAAGGCAGGTCCGCCCGGCTCGTTGGAGTCCTTCCAGGAGTAGCCGAAGGCGTCGGGGCCGCCGGCGTCGCGCGCCACCTGGCCGGGCCGCGGGTCGACCTCGCCCTTGGCCAGCTCCAGGTGGGGCACCGTGGTCGCCGCCGTGAAGGTGGTCACGCTGGCGTTCCAGATGAGGGTGCCCTCGCCCGAGTTGGTGACGGTCACGGCGTCGGAATCCGTGCCGCCGGGGGGCAGGGTCTTGCTCAGGCTGGTTGGATTGACCGCCACGTCGGGATAGCTCACCGGGCCGAAGCCGTTCTCGTTGGAGCTGATGAGCAGGGCGATGGGCGCCGTCATGGGCGTGGCGTTGACGTCGTAGCTCCCGTTGTAGACGTACTGCAGGTATTGGGCGCCGCTGGGGCTGGTGATGCCCGTGGTGTGGCTC
>JAUXWS010000060.1 GCA_030685015.1 bacterium | reverse complement strand
CGGCGCGCCCGGCGGCGGCGGCCGCGGCGGGCCTCATCTCGGCCGAGGGACTGGCCCGCGGCCTGGTGGACACGGCGGCCGTGCGGCGGGCGGACCACGACTTCCAGCGCCTCTTGCAGCGCAACGACTCCCTGCGCGAGGCGCGCCTCTGCGGCCGCTGGTTGCCGGAGTGGCAGCGAGCGGAGGGCGGAGACTGCCCGGACAGCCTCGCACTGCGGGAGTGGCTGGACCAGGTGTCCTCGGCGGGATGGGAGCCCTCCCGGGTGCTGGACCTCTACCGGCGGGCCCGCGGCAATTGGGGCGTCATCCACTCCTTCGCGGCGGGGGTCGTGGCCCTGCCGGGGGCCGACGGGCGCCTGCGCTGGGGAGCGCTGCCCGTCGGGTGCGACGCGGAGCGCGTGGCGCGGCTGGAGCTGCTGGCGGCCTCCTCGGACAAGGATCTGGCCGAGCTGGACCTGGCCACCCTGCGCGACCACGAGGCGGTGCTGGCCGGGCAGCCGCGGCCCTCCGACTCGCTGGCCCTGGCCCGCTGGCGCGCCCATGTTTTGCCGCCCCGCCTCGGGGGCGAGCCGTGCCGACCCTGGCGCGGCGCCCTGGCGGAGTTCCTGGCCGCCCGGCCGGAGCTGGCCGCCTCCCGCGGCGACCGCGCCCTCCTTGCCTGGATGCGCCGCCACCTGCGCCGGGACGAGGCGGCCGACCGCCTGGGCGCCCCCCTCACGCCGGCCCAGGTGCTGAGCCTGGGCGGCGGCACGACGGAAGATCTGCGGCGCCTCTATCTGGGCTTCTGCCGGGCCAGGGGCCTCCCCGCCCGCATCGAGCCCCTCAGCGGGCGCTTGGAGCGCTGGGAGGCGGGCTCCTGGCGGTCCGTCGTCCTCTTCAAGGAGAAGGAGCGGGCGCTGGGCCGGCCCGCCGGCCGCCTGCTCATCACGGCGGCGGACAGCCTCTCCGCCACGGCGCCCTGTTTCAAGGACTGGTGCCTGGCGCGCTGGATGGAGGGGCATCTGGAGCCGGTGGATCTGGGCTGGCAGGAGCCCCTCTCCGCCCTGGCCATGCCGCTGGAGCTGCCCGCCGGCCGCTACCTGCTCAGCAGCGGGCGGCGTCGGGAGGACGGCTCCGCCGACGTGCGGATGGAGTGGGTGACGGTGGAGCGGGGACGGGAGGCCACGGTGCGCCTGCGGGTGGACCCGGCGGACCGTTGAGGCGGATGGGCGGCCTAGTTCCGGTAGAGCACGGGGGGACGGGATGAGGGATGAGATCGAACGCCGCTTCCTCGTGGCCGATCCCGCCGTGGTGGAAGGGCGGAGGGGCACGCGCCTGGTGCAGGGCTACCTGTGCCGCGGCGGGGAGCGGACGGTGCGTCTGCGCCTGGCCGTGGCGCCGGACGGCCGCGAGCGGGCCTGGTTGACGGTGAAAGGTCCCAGCCGGCTGGTGGATGGGGCCCTGGTGCGGCCCGAGTGGGAGGTGGAGCTGCCGCCGGCCGAGGCGCGGGAGGGCCTGGCCCTCTGCCCGCCGCATCTGGTGGAGAAGACGCGCCACCGCCTCGACCACGCCGGGCGCAGCTGGGAGCTGGATGTCTTTCATGGGGAGAATGAAGGGCTGGCCATTGCCGAGATCGAACTGGGCGCCCCCGGCGAAGAGTTCGATCCGCCCCCCTGGCTGGGCCGGGAGATCAGCGCCGAGCCCGGCCTCGGCAATGCCGCCCTCGCGGAGCGGCCCTGGTCCTCCCGATCTGCCCGGGAGCGCGCCCTGGCCTGAGTCAGGCCGCCACCTGAGCCATCAAGCAGTCCGTGGCAGTCAGGGATTTTCTCGCGACGGCCAGCGGCGAGGGAGCGAATTGATCTTGACGGGTCCGGCGGGCGGCGTCAAGAGCACCAGGGTGGCGGGATCCAGGCCCGCGGGCCAGCCGCCGGGAAAGCGGGCGAAGGGCCGCAGCTGCTCCACCTGCTTCTTCGACACCTTGATGACCGGCTCACTGGACAGCTCATTCATCACAGCCGCGCTGGACAGCAAGGCGAACGGCAGCGTGACCAGCCCTAACATGCCGTGGCCGACGGAAAGCAGCGCCAGCAGCCCGCCCTGACCCAAGGCCTCGCGGGATTCACCCGGCCAGGCCTTCAGCCGGCCCCGGCGGATCCTCGCCCAGGGAAGGAGGTCCACCTCCCCGTCCCTCACCAGCAGGTGAAGAGTGTCCGCATCCACCGCGAGCAGCTCGCCGGCCACCTTTCGGGCCGAGCGCCGGCGTCCGCCCGATAGCCTTTGGGGCTGCGGCTGGCCGTGCAGCCCAGGGCGCGGGGATCCTCTTCGCGGAGCCACTCCTCGCGCCTCCACTCCAGATACCAGCCGCGGGTGTCGAGAAAGGCCGCCGCCCCCGCCAGATCCGCCGGCACCTGGTAGTGCAGGTGGTAGGTGTCGCTTGGCTCCGTGGCCAGCAGGCGCTCCTCGCGCAGGGCGGCCAGGGCCGCGGGGCCGGCCGCCGGGCCGGTCCAGAATGCGCCGTTGGCATCCCGGCGGCGCTCCTCGTCCACCGCCCATGTCTCGAAGACCCGCACGCCGCCGTCGAGCAGGTGGGCCTTGAGGCAGGGCAGCGGGGGTCCGGGACGAGATCCGGCCCCGCCACCTGACGGTGCAGCGTGTGGATGGGGCGGCACGAGGACAACAGCGGCAGCAACAGGGCTGCGACCATAAGATGTTTCAGGCCTTGGGGAAGAGGACGGAGCGGATCCTTCATGGATCTCCCGGACGTGGGGCGGAGCCGCCAGAGAGCTGTCCCGCCCGGCCAAAGTAATACAGTTCGCCGCAGACGGCAGCGCCGCCATGCGCTGGCACGTCATGTGCTCATTGCAGGGAATTGGCGGAGGATCGAGGTGAAGTCCTTGACGGATAAATCACTTTGGGCAGTCCCTTCCCTGGATTGACAAGATGGCCACGGGCGGTCCCAGGATTGGGAAGACCGCCACAGCATGAGGAGCGCCGCATGAATCCCGGCGTGGAGAAACTGCGTGCCCTGCGCCGCCAGGCCCAGCTTGGCGGAGGCGAGAAGCGGATCGAGGCCCAGCATGCCAAGGGCAAGCTGACGGCCCGGGAACGCGTCATGCGGCTGCTGGACGACGGCAGCTTCGAGGAATACGACATGTTCAAGCAGCATCGCTGCACGAACTTCGGTCTGGAGAAGCAGCAGATCCTGGGGGACGGCGTGGTGACGGGATCGGGCACCATCGATGGCCGCCTCGTCTTCGTCTTCAGCCAGGACTTCACGGTGATGGGCGGCAGCCTCTCCGAGACCTACGCCGAGAAGATCTGCAAGGTGATGGACATGGCCATGAAGATGGGCGCTCCCGTCATCGGCCTCAATGATTCGGGCGGCGCCCGCATCCAGGAGGGGATCGAGAGCCTGGCCGCCTACGCCGACATCTTCCAGCGCAATGTGATGGCCTCCGGCGTCATACCGCAGCTGTCGGCCATCATGGGGCCCTGCGCCGGCGGCGCCGTCTACAGCCCGGCCCTGACCGACGTCATCATCATGGTGAAGAAGACCTCCACCATGTATGTGACCGGCCCCAAGGTGGTGAAGGCCGTCACCGGCGAAGAGCTGAGCGACGAGGACCTGGGCGGCGCCATGGTCCACGTGGCCAAGAGCGGCGTGGTCCACTACGCGGCGGAGGACGAGGAGGAGTGCCTCATCCTGCTGCGCAAGCTGCTCTCCTACCTGCCCCAGAACAACATGGAGGAGCCCCCCCAGGCCCCCTGCCGCGACCCCTACGACCGCGAGAGCCCGGTCCTCTCCACCATCATCCCGGCAAGCTCGAGCAAGGCCTACGACATGAAGGAGGTCATCCTCGAGATCCTCGACGAGAACGAGTTCCTCGAGCAGCAGCGCTACTTCGCCCCCAACATCATCACCGGCTTCGGCCGGCTCAACGGGCGCAGCGTGGGCGTCGTGGCCAACCAGCCCAGCTTCCTGGCCGGCGTGCTGGACATCAACGCCAGCAACAAGGCGGCCCGCTTCGTGCGCCTGTGCGACGCCTTCAACATTCCCATCGTCACCCTGGTGGACGTGCCGGGCTTCCTGCCGGGCAGCGCCCAGGAATACGGCGGCATCATCCGCCATGGCGCCAAGCTGCTCTATGCCTATTGCGAGGCGACGGTGCCCAAGATCACGCTGATCACGCGCAAGGCCTACGGCGGCGCCTACGACGTGATGAGTTCAAAGCACATCCGCGGCGACATCAACTACGCCTGGCCCAGCGCCGAGATCGCGGTGATGGGGGCCAAGGGGGCCGTGCAGATCCTTTACGCCAAGGAGGCGGCGGCGGCGGAGGATCCGGGCGCATTTCTGGCGGAGAAGGAGAAGGAATACGCCGAAACCTTCGCCAATCCCTACGTGGCGGCCGGCCGGGGCTACGTGGACGACGTGATCGAGCCCTCCCGCACCCGCTTCCGGCTCATCCGCGCCCTGGAGATGTGCGCATCCAAAAAGGACGGCAACCCGCCCAAGAAGCACGGCAACATCCCCCTCTGAGGAGACCCGGATGGAAAGCGCATTCGACATCGGCCTCAAGGCGCTCGTCTTCGGCATGGGAACCGTCTTCCTGGGCCTGATCACGCTGCTGGCCGCCATGAAGACCACCAGCCGCCTGCTCAACCGGCCGGCGCCGGCCCTGGCGCCGGGCTCCGCCCGGGGGGGCGAGGACTACAGCCAGGTGCAGCTCTCCAAGCCGCTGGCGCCAGTTGTCACCAGCGACGAGGGCCTGCCCGCCTCGGCCGAACTGATCGCCGCCGTGGCCATGGCCCTCCATCTGGACCACCTGGCCCTGGCCGAGCTGGAGGAACAGCGCCTCACCTGGACGCGCATGTTCAAGCCCTTCAGTCCCTGGCTGATGGATTCCAAGAACAGCCTGCACACCCATCGCATCCGCTTCCGCGCCGCCAGTGCCACCGGCACCATCGTGCGCGAGCGGACCGGCCGGAGTTAGGAGGAGAGATGGCACGCACCTACAAGTTCCGCCTGCAGGGCAACACCTACGAGATCAAGGTGCTGCGCCGCGATGAGGATGGGGCCCGGGTCTCGGTCAACGGCTCGGAGTTCAACGTGGAGTTCCTGCCCGAGGAGGCGGCGCCCAGCAAGACGCCGCGCCTGGAGCGCACGCGGGTCATCCCCGACACGGTGGCCAAGACCACCATCACGGAGAAGCCCGGGGCCGAGATCGGCGTGGGCATGATCAAGGCGCCGCTGCCCGGCAACATCTTCAAACTGCTGGTGCAGGTGGGGGACAAGGTCCAGGCCGGCCAGAACGTGCTGATCATGGAGGCAATGAAAATGGAGAACGAGATCCACGCCCCCACCGGTGGTGTCGTCAAGGAAGTGCGGGTGCGCGAGGGCCAGACGGTGCTGGAGGGCGAGGTCCTGCTGGTCGTGCAGGCCGGCTGAGGTCACGCATCCACCGTTCCCACTGAGGAAGACCCATGGAAACCCTGATCGAGTTCTGGCAATACAGCGGCTTCGCCAACGGCATCATCGGCAATTACGTCATGATCGCCGTGGGCCTGCTCTTCATCTGGCTGGCCATCACCAAGGATTATGAACCCCTCCTCCTGGTGCCCATCGGCTTCGGCATCCTGCTAGGCAACATCCCCTTCTTCCCCGGCCAGGTGATCGGCATCTACGAGGATGGCAGCGTGATGAACATCCTCTACCAGGGGGTGCTCAAGGGCGTCTATCCGCCCCTCATCTTCCTCGGCATCGGCGCCATGACCGACTTCAGCGCCCTCATCTCCAATCCCAAGCTGGTGTTGCTGGGGGCGGCGGCCCAGCTGGGCATCTTCGCCACGCTGCTGGGCGCCCTCTATTTCGGCTTCACCATCCAGGAGGCGGGGGCGATCGGCATCATCGGCGGAGCGGACGGGCCCACCGCCATCTTCGCCTCCAGCCGCCTGGCGCCGCACCTGATCGGCTCCATCGCCATCGCCGCCTACAGTTACATGGCCCTCGTGCCGGTCATCCAGCCGCCCATCATGAAGCTGCTCACCACCCCCGCGGAACGGAAGATGCGCATGAAGCCGTCCCGCGCCGTGAGCAAGCGGGAGAAAATCCTGTTCCCCATCATCGGATTCCTCCTCATCTGCTTCCTCGCACCGGGCGCCATGGTGCTGCTGGGCATGCTCTTCTTCGGCAACCTGCTGAAGGAGAGCGGCGTCACCGAGCGCCTGGCCAACACGGCGCGCACGGCCATGATCGACAGCGTGACCATCCTCCTCGGCGTCTGCGTGGGCGCCTCCACCCAGGCCCAGACCTTCCTCTCGCCCAAGTCCATCGGCATCTTCACCATGGGCGCGGTCAGCTTCATGGTGGCCACGGCGGGCGGCGTCCTCTTCGCCAAGCTGATGAACCTCTTCCTCAAGCCGGAGGACCGGGTCAACCCCCTGGTCGGGGCGGCGGGCGTCAGCGCCGTGCCGGACAGCGCGCGGGTGGTGCACATGGTGGGCGCCAAGGCCGATCCCGGCAACTACCTGCTCATGCATGCCATGGGACCCAACGTGGCGGGCGTGATCGGTTCCGCTATCGCGGCTGGTGTGATGTTGGCCATGTTGCAGTAGCGGACCGCCGGCTTGGCCATCGCGGCGGGCGTGATGCCTGGCCATGCGGCAGTTGGGGATGGGGTCGGAGGCCCCGGCGCCCACCTGGGAAACCGTCCCAATGCTGAACCAGTGTGTCCTCGCAAGCGGCGGTCTGCGAGGGAGGGCGGGCTTTCCCCGGGCTTCCCCCGGGCTTCCCCCGGGCCTCCCCCGAGTCTCCCCCGGGCTTCCCCCGGGCTTCCCCCGGGCTTCCCCCGGGCTTCCCCCGGGCTTCCCCCGGGCTTCCCCCGGGCCTCCCCCGGGCTTCCCCCGGGCCTCCCCCGAGTCTCCCCCGGGCTTCCCCCGGGCTTTCAGGTCTCTTTGTTGAACAAGTTTGAGTGGGCGGACGCCTCACCGCCGCAGTCCCCGCGGTCGCAGGCGTGCACTTCCACCACCAGGTGCGCCAATCCCGGCAGGTCGGCCAGCCGCGCCTTGTAGTGGTCCGGGGCTTGGGGATGATCCGCCACCAGCGACACCGTGACGGACAGGTGTTTCGGTCCCAGGTGCCAGACATGCAGGTCGGCCAGGCGGGTGTCGCCATCCACCTCCAGGACGGCCCGCACCTGCTCGCGCAGCTCCTCGCCGGCGTCGCCGTCCAGCAGGATAAGGGCCGTCTCCCGGAGCAGGCTCCAGGCCCAGCGCAGGATGAGGGCCGCCCCGGCCAGCCCGGCGAGCGGGTCCAGCCAGATCCAGCCCAGGTTGCGTCCCAGCAGCAACGCGCCGATGGCCAGGACGCTGGTGAGGGCGTCGGCCACCACATGAAGGAAGGCGCCACGCAGGTTGTGGTCGTGGTCATGGCCGTGGTGGGCGTGGGCATGGTCCGCCTCCTGCGGGTGGTCAGGCTCCGGCTCGGCGGCCCGGGAGAGCATCCAGGCGCTGACCAGATTGACCGCCAGGCCGAAGGCGGCCACCAGGATTGCCTCGTTGAAGCGGATGGGTTCGGGCGCCACCAGGCGCAGCAGGGACTCCACCGCCATCATGCCGGCCGCGGCGGCGAGCAAGATGGCGCTGGCGAAGCCGCCCAGGACGCCCACCTTGCCTGTCCCGAAGGAGAAGCGGGGATTGTCGGCGTGGCGATCGGCGAAGCGGTAGGCGAAGAGGGCGATGCCAAAGGCGGCGGCATGCGTGGCCATGTGCCAGCCATCGGCCAGCAGGGCCATGGACCCGGTGAGGACGCCGGCCACGATCTCCACCGCCATGGCAGCCAGGGTGAGGGCCAGCACCTGGGCCGTGCGACGGCGGGCCAGCGTGCGGCGGGGCTGGGCGAGGTGGTCGTGGCGGTGGCGGGCCAGGGTGGGACCGTGCATGGCTTCTCCCTCAGGTGTCCGCGACTGTCACGGGCGCCGGGCCAATATGCCAGTTTGGCGATGGCGATGAGGACGGCAGAACCAGAAGAGGAGAGCATTCATGAGCAAGCATCTGATGGCCGCCCTTCTGGCGGCGGGCGCCCTGTGGAAAGGCGCCGAGGCCAAGCCCTTCCAGCTGGCCCTCTGGGAGCCGGTGCAATGGCGTCCGGCCGGCGACGACATCGAGGGGGTCGCCCTCAACCTAATCTACGGCCGCAACGCCTCGCTCACGGGCGTCGAGGCGGGCCTCGTCAACCACCTCACCGGCTCCTGCACGGGCATCCAGTGGGGCGTGGTCAACCGGGTGGAGGGGAACTTGACCGGCATCCAGGAAGCCTGGATCTACAGCGAGATCGGCGGCAGGCTGACCGGCATCCAATCCGCCTTTGTCTCCCGCAACGAGGCCATGACCGGCCTCCAGATTGGACTGGTCGCCTTGTCGGAGGGGGTGCAGGGCCTGCAGTTCGGACTCTTCAACCAGTGTTCCTCCTTGCAGGGCCTGCAGCTGGGCTTGATCAACCACGACCGCTCCAACGCCAAATGGCCCATCCTGCCGCTGCTGCGCTGGTCCCGCTGAGGCCACGCTGCGCCGGAGCCGCCGCGCAGCCTGTTGATGTCCACAAAGAGCCCCGGCGTTGGTGCGTCGGGGCTCTTGCGTGAGCGGGACGGCCGGTCGCGGACGGGAGTCGGCTCCTCCTACTTCGCCAGGACCATCTTGCGCGTCAGCACGCCATGGGGCGTTCCCAGCGCATAGAAGTAGACGCCGCTGGGCAGGTGGGAGGCGTCGAAGACCACCTGGTGGCTGCCCCGCTGGGCCATCCCCTGCCAGAGGGTGGCCACCGGCGCGCCGGCCAGGTTGTACACGGTCAAGGTGGCCGGACCCGTCTCCGCCATGGTGAAGGAGATGGTGGTCGCCGGGTTGAAGGGGTTGGGCCGGGCCGTGTCCAGGCCAAAGGACATGGGCTGCTCGTCGACGTCCACCGGCTCCTGCTCGCAGCAGGGGATCCAGATCTCATAGCCGTGTCCCGTGTCGGCGCAGTTGGCGGACAGGATCTCGATTCCATACTGGCCATAAAGGTCACATGGGCCATCGAAGGGCTCAAGCACGAAGCTTGCCGACACTGTGTCACCTGGATTGACCGTTCCCAGGAAGATGGGGGGACCGCCGCCAGTCAGGTTCTGCCAGGTCATCAGGTTGATGATGACTTGCTCGCAAGGTTCGCAACCTGAATTGCTCAGCGACACCTCCACGGTGAAGGAGGCGGGGTCCAGTTGGCCATTGTCACAGACCAGGCTGGCAGGGGCGACGACCTGTTCCGCCAGATTTCCGTCCTCTGTCAGGGCCAGGTTGTGGTATCTGCCCACCGCGATGGCGGTGTGAACCGTCGGGTGCCCGGGGTGGCAAGGTGGAGGATAGATGTGGCCGTAAAGGTCTCCCCAACCAATCACGCTCCCGTCAATCTTCAAGCCACGGCTGTGGGTGTCGCCGCCGGACACCCTGGCGAAGCCCGCATTGGGGGGTGGCACGTTGCACTGGCCCCAGCTGTTGTCGCCCCAAGCGTCCACCGACCCGTTGGCACGGACGCCGAGGGAGTGGACCAGGCCGCCACTGATCGAGACAAAGCCTGAGTTGGGAGCCGGTACCGTGCATTGTCCACTGTCGCCTTTACCCCAGGCCACGATGGACCCGTCCGCCTTCAGGCCAAGGCTGTGGTAAGCACCGGCATCAAGAGCGGTGAACCCGCTGTTGACGCCGGGCACGGTGGTCTGGCCGAAGGCGTTGTATCCCCACGCCACGATGCTGCCATCGGACTTCAAGGCCAGGCTATGCAAGTAGCCGGCAGACACGGCCACGAAGCCGGTGTTCGGGGGTGGGACGTCGCATTGTCCATGGGAGTTGGTGCCCCAGGCCACGATGGAGCCGTCGGCCTTGAGCCCCAGGGAATGGGCGTATCCTCCGGCGACGGCAATGAATCCGGTGTTGGGAGGCGGGACGTTGCACTGTCCGTGGGTGTTGGCCCCCCACGCGACGATGGAACCGTTGCTTTTCACCCCCAGGCTGTGCAGCACGCCGGCTTCCACCGCGACGAAGTTGTACTGGTCCACCGGATTGACGGCCTGTCCATCACTATTGCCACCGCACGCGATGATCATCCCGCCCATGGCCGCTTGCGTCGCCAGGATCGATGCCAGACCCAGCGCGATGGTCAATGGTCCTATTCCTGACACGAGATCCTCCTGTTTTCTAACGGACAAGCAACAGCTTCCGGCTTTGCCTTCCCCACGTCGTCGCCAGGGTGTAGAGATAGACGCCGCTGGGCAAGCCGCCGGCGTCAAACACCACGTCGTGAGCCCCGCGGGCGGCCAGGCCCTGCCAGAGGACGGCCACCGGCGCGCCGGCCAGGTTGTGGACGGTGAGAGTGGCGGGGCCTGTCTCTGCCATGGTGAAGGAGATGGAGGTGGTCGGGTTGAAGGGGTTGGGCCAGGCCGCGTCCAGCGTGAAGGTGAGTGGCTGCTCGTCGGCGCCCACCGGCTCCTCCTCGCAGCAGGGGATCCACAGCTCTCCGGCAATGCCCGTGGGAGGGCAGTTGCTGGACAGGACGTGCACGGTGAACAGGCCGTAGGTGTCGCACAACCCGGTCAGATCAAGGGGAATCGCAAGCTCCACCTGCCCACCGGGCGACAGGGTGCCCAAGGGGTAGACGTTTTCGCCATGGATCAGGCCGCCGCCCGGCGGTGTTTCCACCGCCACATGGACACCCTGGCAGGATTCGCATCCCAAGTTGGCCACCTGCACGACCAAGGTGGATTGCGACGGAAGCTGCCCCCCCACGCAGTCGATGGACATGGCTTGGGGAATCACCTCCAGAAGCCCGGGCGAGTCGTCCAGTTCGGCCACGGCCAGGATGTGGGCGAAGCCGGCGGCCACGCCTGTGAAAAGACGGCAAGGATCCGGCGCGGGGACATCGAACAAGCCGTTGGTTTGGTCGCCCCAGCCCACCAGTGTCCCGTCCGTCTTCAGGCCGAGACCGCCGAAAAGGCCGGCCGCGACAGCCATGAAATCCTGGTTGGGCACCGGCACGTCCAGTTGGCCATACTGGTTGCCGCCACCCCAGGCGGCAATGGACCCGTCACTTCTCAACCCTAGAATGGGCGTCCCGGTGTGCCCGATGGAGATGGCCGTGAATCCGCTGTTGGGCGCCGGCACACATCCTTGGCATTGATCCAGATGCCCCCATGCCACCACGCTTCCATCCGCCCGCAGCGCCATGCTGATGTCCCCGGCAGCGGCCACGGCCACGTAGTCGGAGTTGGGAGGCGGGATGTTGCATTGGCCCCAGGTGTTGATCCCCCAGGCCACGATGGAGCCGTCGGCCTTGAGGCCCAAACTGTGGGCATTGCCGCCCGCGGCGGCGATGAAGCCGCTGTTGGGGGGCGGCACGTTGCATTGGCCGGCGCTGTTCTGGCCCCAGGCCGCCAGTTCGCCACTTGCCCGCAGGCCCAGGCTATGGAAGAAGCCCGCCCACACTCCAACGAAGTCATTGTTGGGCAAGGGCACATTGCACTGACCATGGACGTTGTGGCCCCATGCCGCCAGGGAGCCGTCCATGCGCAGGCCGAGACTGTGGTAGAGGCCACCTGCCACGGCCATGTACCCGGTGCTGGGCGGCGGCACGTCGCATTGACCGTCCGTGTTGAGCCCCCAGGCCATGATGGTGCCGGCCACTGAGCTCGTGGCGCCAAACAGGATGCAGGTGAGCACGACGAATCCCCTGGGTGAGCTCGCCATGAGTCCTCCTCCTTGCTTCAAACGGATGTGGGAGTTCAGGGCACCAGTTTGTGCGGGTCACGCCGACCCGCCTGGAGCGATCCTCGCGCAAGGATTATGCCATACAACAGTAGTATTTAAAGTGTGTATGAAATACCACATCAAAGGCGTTATACGTATATGCATCCATGAGGATCAACGCTGTGTCGTGGATCAAGGGACGGGAATTGAACAGCCTGCGCTGCGATTCCCTCCGGACGATAGGTGATGGCGGCTGGGTCGCGCGTCGTCCCAATCCAGGCGTGACTGAGAGAGGCGAAGGGACCCCAAGCGCGCCGCCGGGGTCCCCGCGTGCCGGGCAGGGGCAGGCCATTGAGGTGGAGTCCCTCGTTGACGCCGGCATGGACTTCGCCCAGGAAATGGTCCACCAGGAAATGGAAGTCCAGCAGGGCCGAGCCCACGCTGGCGGCCGTCACGAGGAAAGGCACGGCGTAGAGGTTGGTGTGGCCTTCGTCGGCGGCCCAGGGGTTGTCCGAAATGTCTGGGCCAGTGGATCCGCGGCCAGGGGCCGGGCCCAGAAGTTGTGCAGGCAGGGCAGGATGACGGCGGGCGGACCAGCCGCCGCCCTCAAGGCCCAGCATCGGCTCGGCCGACGCTTCTGGCACCTGGCCCAGACCAAGCACGTCAACAAGGCCGTCACTGCCCTGGCCCGGGAACTCTGCGGCTTCATCTGGGCCGCTTTGATGGCGCTGGAGGCCGGACACTGAAGAAGAAAAGAAGGTGTTGAGAAAGAAGATGGGCGCGTGACGCGGCAGGAGGATCCTCGTCTCAAGTATGCGACAGGCCCTGTGCCCGACTCGCGATGTTAGACCGAGGCCGCTCCCGACGAACACCAGCAGGTGCGGTAGCCAACCCGCGGATATCAGTCAGATTCACCGTCGACGACTCGCGCGCCCAAACAAAATCCCCCGGTTGCTTGCGCAGCCGGGGGATTGGAAATCAACATGTGACACAGCCATCATCACATAGGTCTTGACGAAGGCACCATATCACTTGGTCAGGAGCATCTTGCGTGTCTGCACGCCCTGGCTCGTGCCCAGCGAATAGAAGTAGACGCCGCTGGGCAGCGCGGCGGCATCGAAGACCACCGTGTGGCGGCCGCGCTCGGCCATCCCCTGCCAGAGGGTGGCCACCGGCGCGCCGGCCAGGTTGAAGACGGTCAGGGTGGCGGGTCCGGTCTCCATCATGGTGAAGGAGATGGTGGTCGCCGGGTTGAAAGGATTGGGACAGGCCGCGTCCAGGGTGAAGGCGAGCGGCTGCTCATCGGCGCCCACCGGCTCCTGCTCGCAGCAGGGGATCCAGATCTCGCGGCCGATCCCGTTGCCCTCGCAGTCCGCCGAGGACACTTCCACCAGAAAATACCCGTAGCTGTCGCAATAGTTGTCCGCCACGGTGAGGAAGAAGGAGGCCGCGCCCACCTGGCCGGGCTCCAGGTCGCCGATCCAGACCGGATCACCACCCGTCAGGCCGGGGCCCGGGGTGATGGTGGCGATCACATCGTGGCAGGTCTCGCCACCCGTGTTGGTGACCAGCAGGTTGACATCGAAAGGATTGGGCGTCAGCACCCCGTCCACGCAGGACAGGCTGGCCGTGCCGCCCAGGTTGAGGGCCAGCTCGCCGGGCTGCGTGATGGTGGTGCAGGTGCCGTAGTAGGTCCGGTAGGTGACGCCGGCGCCGGGGTTGAGATAACCCGCGTTCCAGCGCAGGAGGCAGCCGCTGTCCCAGTACTGCAGTCCGGAGCACACGTAATCGAAGGGGCCGCTGTAGACGCTGCCCCAGGCGCCGAAGGCGGCGAAGTGGGGCAGGGTGGCGCCGTGGCCGTTGAGGATGCCGCAGCCCACCAGCAGGGAGGGATCCTGGTTCGGGCCTTCCTCGAAAGCCTGCCAGGTGTTGGGCACCATGCTGCCGCTGTAGCAGGTCTCCACGTCCACGTAGCCGTTGCTGGTGGAGATGGGGGCCGCGTCATTCCAGTTGACCATGGTGTCCATCTCCAGCATGACGGACACGTCGCGCTCGGTGTTGCCCAGGTTGGTCACGGCGTACTCGATCTCCACGGTGCCCTGGCCGTCGATCACGACAGGCGTCAGGTTTTGGACGATGAGGATGCCCTCGGCTTGCCATGAGGTGGTGATGGTGCTTCCCACCAGGGCCGGTCCGAAGCTGGGCAGCATGGCCACGTCGTAGTTGCCGCCGCCCTCGGGGGCGTAGACAATGCCGTCGATGCGGATGCGCACGTAAGTGCTCCAGGGGTCCCACTCATGGCCGTAGAGCAGGTATTCGCCCGTGCCCGTGCCGATGGTGAAGCGGCCGGCGTTGTCCGTGCCCAGCTCCGCCACATGGACCTCCACCTGGCCATTGGAGGTGGCCAGATAAGAGAGTGTGGGCGAAGGATCGGGCCCCATCCCCGCCTTCATCTCGGCGTAGCTGCCTGCCGCGGCTCCACCAGCCAGACCCAGCAGAAGGGTCAGACAGAGTGCTTGCTTCATGTTCGACTCCACCGTTTTAAGAGTATGGTTCTGTGTGTGCCGAAGTGCAGCCATCCTGGCTGCGACTCCCCCATTGGCACCGGAATGGTCGCCTGCGCAAGAAGCGGGCCTGTCGAACCGCAGTGCAGTTCATCTCATGTGAAAGTATTGATGGATATTGGATTCCCTGACAAGTCGACCACTATCCGCCATGCATGATGGGCCGGGCCTGTCCGCTCCTGGACACCCCCCACCGGTTTTTGTTCAATATCCGACAAGTGGCGCCGGACGTGGCCCCGGCCCGGACCGGACCGCCATGGTGAATTCCGCTTCGCCGCCTTCCGATACAGGGATGCGGGCGGAGCACATCTGTCCAGCCGGCGGCACCCCCCCGGCCGCTTGATACCATGGGTTGGGCAGGAGGAGATCCTGCACCGGGAGGAGAGATGACCGGACTGCAGAAGGTGTCCGTCAAGGACCTGCGCGCGGGGCACTTCATCGTGCTGCCGCCGCCCTGGCACAAGCACCCCTTTCTGCGCAACCGTTTTCTACTAAGGAAGACGGAGGACGTGGAGCGCCTGAGCAAGGCCGGCATCCACCAGGTGCTGGTCGATCCGGGGCGCAGCGTGGTCCCCCTGCCGGCGGGGCAGCCGCTCACGCCGCTCAAGCAGACCAAGACCTACATCGCCCCGCCCAGGGAGTGGGACCAGAACAAGCTCATCACCGAAGAGTTCCGGGAATTGATCCGCAACGAGCGCCTGCCCGCCCCCGTCAAGGCCCGCGCCGTGCAGCGCGCCTCCATCGAGCAGATGAAGCAGCTCATGAGCGAGCCCACGGCGGCGCGCCTGGCCGAATACAAGACGGGCCTGGCCGACCTGGTGGACGTCGTCATGTCCGACGACGCCCTGGCCTCCAGCCTGCTGCGCATCACCACGCATGACTTCTACACCTGGACCCATTCCGTCAACGTGGGTACGCTGTCGCTGCTCTTCGCCCGCTTCCTGTTCAAGCAGAGCGACGCCCACGACATGCACGAGCTGGCGGCCGGCTTCTTCCTGCACGACATCGGCAAGACGCGCATCCCGTCCGAACTGCTCAACAAGCGGGGCCGCTTCGACGACCGGGAAGTATCGGAGATGCGCTGCCACGTGGCGCGCGGACTGGCCATCGTCGAGGAGACGCAGGTCCTCAGCGCCGAGGCTGTCGTCATCGTCGCCCAGCACCACGAGCGGGTGGACGGCAGCGGCTATCCCAACGGGCTGAAGGGCGACGAGATCCATCTCTACGCGGCCATCTGCTCCCTGGCCGACGTCTACGACGCCCTCACCTCGGTGCGGCCCTACAAGACCAGCGTCAGTCCCTACCAAGCCCTGCGCATCATCCAGCGCGAGATGGTCAACGAGCACAACCGCGAGACCTTCGACAGCTTCGTCCGCCTCTTCGAGTGACGCCACCGCGCCCGCCGCGCCTAGAGGGACGGGTGGAGGCCTTTCCTATATTCGGCCATGGCCGACATCATCGCCTTCTCCAATCAGAAGGGCGGGGTGGGGAAGACCACCACCGCCGTCAACCTGGCCGCCTGCCTGGCCGTCTCCGAGCGGCGCGTGCTGCTGGTGGACATGGATCCGCAGGCCAACGCCACCAGCGGCATCGGGCTGGAGCGGGACGAATCCCGGGCCTGCATCTATGAGTGTCTGCTGGAGCCGGCCCAGGCGCGGGAGGCGGTGGTCCGCTCCCAGCTCGAGGGCCTGGACGTGCTGCCCAGCTCCATGC
Source organism: bacterium (assembly GCA_030685015.1). Taxonomy (NCBI): domain Bacteria; species bacterium. Next base: position 46,836 of record JAUXWS010000060.1, on the reverse strand, counting down.
GCCTGGTGGGCGCCGAGGTGGAGCTGGTGGCCGCCCTGGGCCGCGAGTACCGCCTGAAGAAGGCCCTGGCCGTCCTGGCGGCGGACTACGAGTACATCCTGATCGACTGTCCGCCCTCGCTCAGCCTGCTCACGGTCAACACCCTCTGCGCCGCCGACGGCGTCATCATTCCCATCCAGGCCGAGTACTACGCCCTGGAGGGCCTCAGCCAGCTGCTCAACACGATCGAACTGGTGCGCGAGAGCCTCAACCCGCGGCTCATCGTGCGGGGGGTGGTGCTCACCATGTACGACAGCCGCCTCAACCTCTGCAACATGGTGCGCAAGGAGGTGGAGGACCATTTCGGCGACCGCATGTACAAGAGCATCATCCGGCGCAACGTGAAGCTGGGGGAGGCGCCCAGCCACGGCAAGCCCATCCTGCTGTACGACGTGGGCAGCCCGGGCAGCCAGAACTACATCGCCCTGGCCCAGGAGATCCTCGATGAATCGGTCCAAATCACTGGGTAAGGGCCTCTCCGCCCTCATCCAGAAGCCCTCCGGGGGGTCGCCCGAGGAGTCGGGCGGCGGCGAGGCGGCCGTCGGGCGCGTGCTGCAGTTGCCCCTCGAGCTGATCAACCGCAACCGCCACCAGCCCCGGCGCGAGTTCGAGCCGGTCGAGCTGGAGGAGCTGGCCCAGTCCATCCGCGCCAATGGCGTGCTGCAGCCCGTCCTTGTCTTCGAGGATGGCGGCCTCTACACGCTGATCGCCGGGGAGCGCCGCTGGCGCGCCTGTCAGCTGGCCGGGCTGCGCCATATCCCCGCCCTGGTGCGGGAGCGCCCCGACGAGGCGGGCCTGATGCGCCTCGCCCTGCTCGAGAACATCCAGCGCGAGGACCTGCCGCCCCTGGACCTGGCCGCCGCGCTGCGCACCCTGATCGAGGAGCACGGCCTCACCCAGGACGAGCTGGGACAGAGTCTGGGCATGAGCCGCCCGGCAGTGGGCAACCTGCTGCGCCTCAACAAGTTGCCCACCGTGGTCAAGGTCAGCCTCAAGGAGGGCAAGATCAGCTACGGGCACGCCAAGGTCCTGCTCGGGCTGGCCACCGACGACGAGAAGATCCGGCTCTGGCAGATCTGCGTGAAGCGCGATCTCTCCGTCCGCCAACTGGAGGAGCTGGTCCGCCGCCAGCGCGAGGAGGGCCCGGCCCCCGCCGTGGTCAAGCCCTTCGACATCCTGCAGGCGGAGGAGAGCCTGGGCGGCGCGCTGGGCGCGCGCGTCTCCATCAGCCCCAACCGCAACCGCGGCCAGATCCGCATCGACTACCACACCCGCGAGGAGCTGGACCGCCTGGTCGAGCTGCTGCAAAGCATGGATGAGGCATGAGACTGATCCTCTTCGAGGACCCCTGCGTCCGCGACTTCTACCCCTTGACCGAACTGCGCCCCGTCTGGGAGCTGCGCACCGGGCTGGGCACGCTGCGCCAGCGCATTGAATGGCGCCTGGGCCTGGAGGCGACGGGCGGCCTCTGCCGGGGGCCGCTCCAGCCGGTGGCGGCCCGCCTGGGGCTGCCCCATCCCGAGCTGGAGCAGGGCGAGGACATCCTCATGGTCAACGGCCGCCTGCTTGAGCTGGACGCCGAGGCGATCCTCTCCCTCGAGCCGGGGCAGGGCATGCTGCAGGGGGAGATCCTGCTGGCCGCCCGCCTGGCGGCCGATGGGCTGGCCGACCTGGACGAGGGCGGCCCCGAGCTGGATGTGGTGGAGAGTCCGGAAGGCATGTGCCTGGCCGGCCGCCTGTGGGACCTGATCCACGCCCTGCCCGCCGCCGCCGCGGCGGATTTCCTCCTGCTGGAGGAGCGGCTGCGCCAAAGCGGCCGCTCGGCGCCGCCGGAGAACGTCGACCTCTCCGTCCGGCTGATGGCGGCGGAGCGCATCCACATCGAGGCGGGGGCCATGATCGCCCCCTATTGCGTGATCGACGCCGCGGCAGGTCCCGTCGTCATCGAGCGGGGCGCGCGGCTTGCCCCCTTCTGCGTCGTGGAAGGTCCTTGCCTCATCGGCGAGGACTCCCGCCTCAAGCCGGGCACGCGCCTGCTGGGCGGTTGCCATCTGGGTCCCGGCTGCCGGGTGGGGGGCGAGGTGGCGGAGTCGATCCTCCAAGGCCACGCCAACAAGCAGCACGACGGTTTCCTGGGCCACGCCTACCTGGGGGAGTGGACCAACCTGGGCGCCGACACCAACAACAGCGACCTCAAGAACAACTACGGCCCCGTCACCGTGCGCATGCTGGGGCGCCCGGTGGCGACGGGCGAGCGTTTCGTTGGCCTGATGATGGGGGACCACGCCAAGACGGGCATCAACACCATGTTCAACACGGGCACGGTGGTGGGCGTCTTCGCCAACGTCTGGGGTGGCGGCTTCCCGCCCAAGGAGATTCCGCCCTTCTCGTGGGGCGGCCCCCAGGACGGCCTGGCCCCCTATGACCTGGAGAAGGCCCTGGCCACCGCCCGCACGGTCAAGGCGCGGCGCGAGCGCAGGCTGGAGCACGACGAAGAGGACCTCATCCGCGCGCTCCATCAGCGCTACGGCGAGGACTTTCCCGTCCTTCCCGGGACCTGAGCCGCTTCGACCAGGGCGTCGGGGGGAGGCGGGGGAGGGGCCCCCGCTGACTGCGTGACCGTTGCAAGAGGGACGGAACCCGGCCGTGATCACAGCCGATCAGCTGCGCGAGCTGGAGCGGGCCGTGGGTGCGGCCGCGCTCGTGCTCGACGATCGCCGCCAGGCCTACGCCGCCGACGAGCTGAAGATGCCCCACCTGCCCGAGGCGGTGGTCGATGCCACGACCGTCGAGCAGATCCAGGCGCTGATGCGCTGGGCCAACCGCCACCATGTCCCCGTCACGCCCCGCGGTGCCGGCACCGGCCTTTCGGGCGGCGCCCTGGCCAATCGGGGCGGCGTCGTGCTCAGCATGGCGCGCTTCAACCGCATTCTGGAGATCGATCCCGTCAACCGTTTCGCCGTGGTGGAGCCGGGCGTGATCAACATGACCCTGCAGGCGGCGGCGGCCGCCCACGGGCTCTTCTACCCGCCCGATCCCGCCTCCTGGGAGTCCTGCAGCCTGGGCGGCAACGTGGCCGAGGAGTCGGGCGGCCCCCACTGCGTCAAGTACGGGGCCACGCGCCCCTACGTCCTCCAGATCGAGGCCGTCCTGCCCAGCGGCGAAACGGTCGTCTGCGGCGTCCGCACGCGCAAGGGCGTGGTGGGTTACAGCCTGCGCGACCTGCTGATCGGCTCCGAGGGCACCCTGGCCATCTTCACCAAACTGGTGCTGCGCTTGCTGCCCAAACCCCGCCGCGTGCGCACCCTGCTCGCCCTCCTGCCGGACCTGGCCAGCGCCGGACGCCTGGTCACGACCGTCTTCCGGGCCGGCCTTTGCCCCTCTTGCATGGAGTTCATGGACGAGCGGGCCCTCGACCTGGTGCGGGACCAGCTGCCCCTCGCCCTGCCCGCCGCCTGCCGCGCCGTCGTGCTGCTGGAGGCGGACGGCGGCGAGGAGGAGGTGGAGCGCGAGGCGGAGTTGCTGGGCGGGTCCTGCCTGGATGCCGGCGCCCTGGATGTGCTGGTGGCCGACGGCGGCGAGAAGCGGGAGCGCCTCTGGGAGGTGCGGCGCCGCCTGTCCACCACCACGCGTGAACGCTTCGTCCAGAAGCTGTCCGAGGACATCGCCGTGCCCCTGGACCGCCTGGAGGAATGTCTGGCGGCCAGTCGCCGGCTGGGGGACGAGGCCGGCCTGACCGTCCTGGCCTATGGACACATCGGCGACGGGAACCTGCATGTCAATGTCCTGAGTACGGTGCCGGGCCCGGCGGAGAACCGGCGCATGTGGTTGGTGGTGGGAGAGGTCTTCCGGCTGGCTGTCCAGTTGGATGGCACGATTTCCGCCGAACATGGTGTGGGATGTTGGAAGCAGTCTTATATTGGGCTTGAGCTGAGTCCGCTCAGCCAACGACTGCAAATGGATATCAAACGGCTTTTTGACCCTAACAATATTCTGAACCCGGGCAAAATCTTCGATTGGCCCCAAAGAGAGGAGACAGGCTTATGAGGACTATGAAGATCGCGCTGCTGGCCGCACTGGTGATCGTGGCCGGATTCAGCAGCACCTCCTGCAGCAAGAAGGCCAAGCCCGCCGCCGAGCAGCAGGTGGTCATTGACGATGACGCCGCCGCCGAGGCCGCCCGCCTCGAGGCCGAGCGTCTGGCCGCCGCCGCCGAGGCCGAGCGACTGGCCGCCGCCGAGCGCGCCGCCGCCGAGGCCGAGCGCCTGGCCCGGGAAGCTCGTTCCAATGCCATCAACTCGCTGACCGCCGTCTACTTCGACTTCGACAAGTTCGAGCTGCGCGAGGACACGCGGTCCAAGCTGGCCCGTCATGGCGACGTGCTGCGCAACCTGGACGACCTGCGCGTCCGCCTGGAAGGCCACTGCGACGAGAACGGCTCGGTGGCCTACAACCTGGCCCTGGGCGACAAGCGCGCCAATGCCGTCAAGGATTACTTCGTGCGTCTCGGCTTGACCGCCGGCCGCTTCGAGACCATCTCCTACGGCAAGTCCCGTCCGGTCGATCCGGGTCACGACGAGTCCGCCTGGTCCAAGAACCGTCGCTGTGAGTTCCAGGCCCTGAATCCATGAGCCTGTGGGCCTTCATTGCTCACGCATCGCTCTTTTCCAAGGTCGTGCTCCTGATTCTGGTCGTGCTGTCCGTGCTCAGCTGGGCGGCCATCCTGGATCGGGTGCGGTACTTCCGGCGCGCCGCCCAGGCTGAACGGGCCTTTGAGTTGGGCGCCGAGCGGGTGCGGGGGCTGCCCGACCTGCTGCGACTGGCCGAACATCACAAGGGGGCGCCCAGCGCCCTCATGCTGCAGCAGGCGGTTCGCCGCCTGCTGCCGCATTCCGCTTCCCAGGGGGCCGGCGCACACCGGCCCCTTCCTCCAGCTGGAGTCTGGGAGGGCGCCCTTGGTTCGGCCGAACGGCGCGCTCTGACCGATGCGGATCGTCATCTCAGCCTGCTGGCCACCGTGTCCAGCGCCAGCCCCTTCATCGGCTTGATGGGGACGGTGTGGGGCGTGATGGTGGCCTTCCTGCGCATCGGCAACCAGCAGGGCCAGGCCATGCTGGAGGTGGTGGGCCCGGGCATCGCCGAGGCGCTCATCGCCACGGTGGTGGGTCTGGCCACGGCCATCCCCGCCACCATCGCCTACAACTATTTCCTGGCCTCCGCCCGTCGCCTGCGGGAGCGCTGCGAATCCCTGCGCGACCTCGTCACCGCCCTGGTGCGGGACACGAGTCCGGCATGAGAGCGGCGCCGGATCGCGGCCCCCTGTCCGAGATCAACGTCACCCCCCTGGTCGACGTCTTCCTGGTCTTGCTGGTCATCTTCATGATCACGGCCCCCGTGCTGAAAACGGCCCTTGAAGTGGGCTTGCCCCAGTCCGAGAGCGGCACCCGGCGCGGCGACCGCGGCCTCACGGTGGAGCTGCGGCGGGACGGCCAGCTGGTCCTGGGCCGCGAGCCGGTCCGGGCCCAGGACCTGGGGTGGCGCCTGCTGGCGGAGGCCCTGCCCCTGGCCGGCGGCGACAGCGTCGGCGCCCGTCGTTTGCCTGTCTTCCTGGCCGCCGACGAGCGCGTCTCCTACGGCGAGGTGGTGGCCTTGCTCGACCGCATCCGCGAGGCCGGCTTCGAGGACGTGGGTCTGATGACGGATCCCCCCGACCACTCCCGACGGCCATGAATACCCTCGACTCCGGCGGTGGCGCACTGTCCGCGCGCTTCCTGCTCATTTCCTTCCTCCTGCATGGTCTGGTGGCCGGCCTGCTGTGGTGGGGCGGCCCGCAGCTCAAGCGCGAGGCGCCCCTACAGATCCGCCTGGTGCGCCTGGCGGGCGGTGGACAGAACCGGCCCGGCTGGGTGAGCGAAGCCATGCAGGCGGCCGCACCGGCGGAGGAGCGGCCTGCCGCCCCGGAGCCCGAGGCACGCCTGGAGCCGGCGCCGGAGACGAAGCAGGAGGCGGCGCCCCGGGTCGCCCGCACACCGGACCCGGCCCCCGCCCGTCCCCAGACCCCCCCCGCGGAACCTGAACGCCCCCGCCGGGAGTCGGAGCAGGCCACGGCCACCGAAGGGCGGCCACGGGGCGAGGGCCGGAGCACGTCGGGAGGGGCGCGGGATGCGGGAGCGGGGCCGCGCGGCGCGGGCGGCAGCCGCACCGGCGCCATGTCCGACCAGCCCGACCTGCCGGGCATGGGTCAATACTTGCTGCGCCTGGAGAACGCCATCCAGCGGGCCTTCACCTATCCGGCCCGCTCAAGCGGGCGGCGGGCCGTCTTCCACTTCCGGGTGGACCGGCGCGGCCAGGTGCTGGACCTGACCCAGGTGGTGGAATCGGGCTTGCCGGGGCTGGACTTGTCGGGCAAGAGCGCCATCACGCGGGCCGTGTTGCCGCCCCTGCCCCCTGCCTTTCCATTCGACCAGATCGGAGTGACTTTCACCTTTGTCGACGAATAAGCATCCCCAGAAGCGCCGCTTCAAGCAAGGGCGCCCCCTCATTCTGCTGGTGGCGGTTCTCCTGCTGGCGATGGGCCGTCCCGCCAGGGCCCAGGACATGCCGCCGGGCGGCTTCTTCCCTCCCGGCACCGTGCCCGAGGTGGCGCTGGAAGCCCGCACCCTGAGCTACTACCGCCCCGGTCTCGTGCTGAACCCGCCCCTGGCCGGCTCCGTCCTGCTCCAGACCTTCGAGAACCGCCTGCGCCAGGCCCTCTCCCTGGCGGGCACCCTGCAGCTCTGGTACGGCAGTCCGGACAAGTCCCTCATGAGCGACCCGGAGCTGGCCAGCCTGGTGCGGCTGGACGAGAAGATCGCGGGGATGGGGGGAGCCGGCGGCGAGCATCTGGAGATCGCCCTCGTCTCCCACGACGGCGGCGTGCCCATCTCCACCTGGATGATCCACCTGGGGCAGGACGCCAGCCGCCAGGCCGTCGATCTGGCCCAGGAGATCCTCCTGCTGCTCACCGGTTACCGCGCTCCCTTTGATTCGCGCGTGCTCTACGTGCAGCCCGACCGCGGCGGCACCGTGCTCACCCTGGCCGATTTCTTCGGCGAGCAGCGCCAGGTGCTCAGCCGCAGCGGACGGACGCGCGTCACACCCACCTGGTCCCCCAACGGCCGTTTTTTCGCTTGGACCCAGGTGCATCTGGAGCGGGGCGCGGACCTGTGGGTGGGTTCCGTCGAAGGGGGCGAGGCCGAGATGGTGCTGGGCGGACCCGAGTCGGAGACGGCGCCGACCTGGTCCCCCGACGGCCGCTGGCTGGCCTGCGCGGCCACGGTCAAGGCCAACACCGACATCTACCTCATCCCGATGGATCCGGGCACCGGGCGGCGCACGGGCGAGCCGGTCCGCCTGACGCGCCATCCGGCCATCGACACCAATCCCTCCTGGTCGCCGGACGGTCGCCACCTGGTCTTTTCCAGCGACCGCAGTGGCAGCCTGCAACTCTACACGATCACAAAGGATGGGGTGGACGAGCAGCGCATCAGTTTCCTGGGCACGGGCTCGGATTGCCCGGCCTGGTCCCCCGATGGGGAATGGATCGCTTTCATCTCGCGGGAGCGCAATGGTTGGCAGATCTTCCAGATGCGGCCCGACGGCAGCGACTGGGTGCGCCTCACCGACGAGGTGGGCAACCACTTCGATCCGGCCTGGTCGCCCGATGGCCAGCACATCGCCTACAGCTATCGCGACGAGGTGTGGATCATGCTGGCCGACGGCACGGGCCGCCGCCAGATCAGCCGGGGCGGCGGCGAGGGGCCGGCCTGGGAGCCGGTGGCCGCCCGGCCTTGACGGACCAGGGAGCTTCCGGGAGTCGGGGCCAGGCCGGTGAAGGCGTGCACCCAGAGGCTTGGGCCTGGGCCTTCAATGGGATTCGCGTCCGGCTTGGGTGAAAGGGCAGGAGCCAACGAGACAAGGATGAGACAGATGAAGCGTTTCCTCCCGCTGATCCTGCTGGGTCTGGCCGCCTGGAGCGGCTGCGCCTCGCGGGGCGAGATCGTGGGGTTCCAGGAGGATCTGGCCCATATCCGGGGCAAGGTGGATCGGGTGGAGGCCCGCCAGACGGAGCAGGACAGCCTGCTCATCGGCCGCGTGGAGTTCCTCAAGGACCGCTTCCGGGAAACCGAGGCCGTCCTGCGCCTGCTCAAGGCCGAGCAGCTGCAGGGAACGGACGAGCTGCGCAACCTGATCGGCGAGGTGCGCTCCACCCTCGAGGACGCCCAGACCTACAACCGGCGCCTGGCGCAGAAAGTGGACGAGCTGAACCTGATCCTGGCCCGCCAGGGCCTGCGCCAGCAACGGGACAGCCTGGCCCAGGCCGATCCCTCCTGGCTTTACAACCAGGCCACGCTCGACCGGGTGCGCGGTCTGCCCCAGTTGGCCCGTTCCGGCTTCCGCGAATACCTGAGCCGCTACCCCAAGGGCGAGATGGTGCCCCTCTGCCACTACTGGATCGCCGACACCTGGCTGTCGGAGCAGCAGCCGGATTCCGCCTTGGGCCAGTACGAGACCTTCGAGCGCCTGGCCCCCGACCACTCCCAGGTGCCGGCCTCCATGGTGCGCCGCGCCATGATCCTGGCCGGGAACGGCAAGTCGGAGCAGGCCCGCCAACTGCTGGAGACGGTGCGCCGGCGCTGGCCCACCCGGCCGGAGGCGGAGCTGGCCCGCGAGCGCCTGGAGGAGTTGGGCTTCTAAGCTTCCTGCCGATGACGAAGATGGAACAGGGGGCGGCTCCCGCGGGAGACCGCCCCTGCTCGTCACACCAGATGGAAAGGAAGGCGGATCTCAGCGGCGGGCCCGCACCCGGATCAGGAGCCGGCTGCCGCAGATGGGCATGGCGTGGTGCCGGATGGGCGTGGCCGCCAGCATCGACCACTCGGTGTCGGACAGGGTGGCGCACTCCACCACGTAGTCCACCGCCTCGGGAATGGCTGTCCAGGATAGAAGCAGCTCCCCCTTCCGCATGACCGCCTGCACCACGGGTGAAGGCAGCAGTCCGGCCTGGGCCTCCAACGGGCAATGGGATGGGCGCATGCTGGATCCTCCTCTGCCCACCCAGTGTAGCGGCCCCATGTTTGGATTCGATGGGGGGCGGCTCCCGCGGGAGGCCGCTCCTGCCCGTCACACCTGACGGCGAGGACGGGGATTCTCTGCGGCGGGCCCGCCCTTGGACAGTCACGATCCGCGCCATTAACTGGAATTGATACCACGCCGTTAACACTGCCGTTAACATCCAAGGCTTATCCTTGTCGCGTCAGAGGCAGGAGGCGAAGCGGTGGCCTCCTTCCCCTGGCAGGGCGGGAGGCCGGCGAGGCCAGAAGGTCCCCACCGGCGTCTTGGTCTGAATATCCGTGGCATGGTCGGTAGGCGGGCCCTCCCACAAGGAGGGCCCGCCGCATGTGGGGGAGACGGGAGTCCGCCCGCCGGGCGGCCTCGCCCCGGGTCCTCATTTTCCTACCTTGGCGGCACAGAATCGCTTCATATCGATTGGGAGAGGGATGACTGCTCCACGCCCCGACACCGCCCTGCCGGATGCCGCCGCCTCCGGCTTCGCCTTCCGCACCTGGCACCGCATCACGGCCCTGCTGGTCTTCCTGGCCGCCCTCGTCCTCTACTTCCTGACGATGGCGCCCACCACCAGCTTTTGGGATTGCGGGGAATTCATCGCCTCCTCCTACAGTCTCTCCGTGCCGCATCCCCCCGGCGCCCCCTTCTACCTCCTGCTGGGACGGCTCTTCACCATGCTGCCCCTCTTCGCCGACATCGGGGCGCGCATCAACTTCATCAGCGTGCTGAGCAGCGCCCTGACCGTGCTCCTGCTCTACCTGACCATCGTGCAGCTGATCCGCTACTGGAAGCCCGTGGAGCGGATGCACTGGCCGGAGCTGGCCGGCGCCGCCCTGGGCGCCCTCGCCTTCATGGCGACCGACACCTTCTGGTTCAACGCCGTGGAGGCCGAGGTCTACGCCATCAGCATGCTCTTCACCGCGCTGGTGGTCTGGCTGGCCTTCGTCTGGCACGACCTGGAGCTGCGGGGCCACCACGACGGGGACCGCATCTTCCTGCTCAGTTTCTATCTGGTGGGGCTGGCCATCGGCGTCCACCTGCTGAATGTCCTGGCCCTGCCCCTCGTCTTTCTCGTCATCTATTTCCATTGGCAGGAGGGCAAGCCCTTCCGCCTGGAGCACTTCCTCCTCTTCTGGGGCCTCGGTGTGCTGGCCATCCTGCCCATCTATCCGGGCGTGGTGCTGTGGCTGCCCAAGCTGATCAAGTGGGCGGGGGACCTGGGTGGGGAATGGGCCGGCCTCGCCCTGCTGCTCGCGCTGCTGGCCGGGCTGGGCGCCCTGCACCTGGCGGCCCGCCGCCGGGGCAACCGGCCCCTGGCGTTGGGGGCGGCGGCCTTGCTCCTGGTCGTGCTGGGCTATCTCAGCTATGTGCTCATCCTGGTGCGCAGCGACCTCAATCCACCGCTTGACGAGAACGATCCCGAGACCCTGGCCGGACTGATCGCCTACCTCAGCCGTGAGCAGTATGGCAGCGAGTCCATCGTCACCCAGCTGCTGGACCGCAAGGCGCCCTTCTGGGACTACCAGATCCGCCACATGTACATCCGCTACTTCAACTGGAACTTCATCGGACGCGACATCGAGAGCGGGATCTGGACATTCCAGCTCTTCGGCCTGCCCTTGCTGGCGGGGCTCTGGGGCTTGGCCACCCACCTCGGCCGGGACTGGAAGCGCGCTTTCACGGTGGGCAACCTCTTCCTGCTCACCGGTTTGGCCATCGTCATCTACCTCAACCAGGACAATCCCCAGCCCCGCGAGCGGGACTACGCCTACGTCGGCTCCTTCTACGCCTTCGCCATCTGGATTGGCCTGGGCTGCTGGACCCTGATGGAGGATCTGGGCCGCTGGGCCGGCCGCTGGCGCGGCCCCGTCCAGGTGGCGACGGCCGTGCTGCTCTTCATCGCGCTGCCCGTCCACATGGTGCGCGCCAACTATTTCACCCACGACCGCAGCGGCAACTACGTGGCCCAGGATTACGCCCGCAACGCCCTGGCCACGCTCGAGCCGGATGCCATCCTCTTCACCAACGGGGACAACGACACCTTCCCCCTCTGGTACCTGCAGATCGTCGAGGGCTTCCGCACCGACGTGCGGGTGGTCAACCTGAGCCTGCTCAACACGGGCTGGTACGTGCGCCAGCTGCGGGACGTGGCGCCCATCGTGCCCCTTGGCTCCTCCTTCACCGATGCCATGATCAGCGCCGCCCTGGACGGACAGGGCGACCAGGCCTTCGCCTGGCGCTACTGGGGGCCGGAGGTGTGGCGGGACGCGGCGGGGCGGCCCCTGGCCCGCGAGGATTGGCACAAGGTGCCCATGCGCGACCGGGCGGGGCAGCCCTACGTCATCCGGGTGACGCCCACCATGCTCATCCCCATGGGCGACGGCAACAAGGAGCGGAACTTCCTGCGCGTCCAGGACCGCATGATCCTGGAGATCCTCAAGGCCAACCAATGGAGGCGGCCCCTCTACTTCGCCGTCACCGTGGCGCGGGACAACTTCGTGGGCCTGGACGCCAACCTGCGCATGGACGGGCTGGCCTACCGCGTGATGGACCGACCCCAGCGGGTCAACGCCATCGACCTGGACGTGCTGGGCGCCAACCTGGACATCATCGGGGGGAACCTGCGCAACCTGGACAACACGGGCGTCTACTACGACGACAACATCCGCAAGCTGGTGCAGAACTACCGCAGCGCCTTCATCCAGATGGGCCTGGAGCTGGACGGCCTGGGCCGGCGCGACGAGGCCCTCGCCGTGCTCAACCGCATGGACCTGCGTCTGCCCGAGACGGTGGTGCCCTCCTACAACGCGCAGCTGTCCATGCAGCTGGGCCTGCTCTTCGAGCGGCTGGGCAATCCGGAGGCGCTGCGACGGCGCTTGGAGGCGCTCGACCCCGCCACCCTGCGCCAGGAGGAGCTCTTCTACCTGGGCAGCTACTGGATCCATCCGCTCAAGGAAACGACGCGCGGCCTGGCCATCCTGGACAGCATGGCGGAAATGGACCCCTCCCAGAAGATCCGCCTGGAGGCGGCCTATGTGCTGGAGGATGCCGGCGAGCACGCCCTGGCGGGCGAGCGCTACCGCCGCGTCCTGCTCGAGCAGCCCGGCCTGAACGAGGCGACCGCCGGCCTGCTGCGCTCGCTGGAGATCCGGGGCGAGTGGCAGGAGGCGCTCACCCAGGTGCAGGCCTGGCTTGCCCTCTATCCCGGCGACAGCGGCGCCGCGGCCCGCCTGGCCCGCTATCAGGCGAAGCTGGACTCGATCCAGGCGGTCGCCCGGAGGTGACGCGCCCCGCGGAATCCACCCCGCCTCCGGCCGAGACCGGTGGCGCGACGCCCCGGCGCGTCTGTGTGGTCATACCCCACGCCGGCGGACGGGAGATCCTGCCGGCCTGCCTGAGGACCCTGCGGGAGGACAGCGGCCGCTGCCGCGTGCTGCTGGTGGACAACGCCAGCCCCGACGACAGCGTCGCGGCGGCGCGGCGGGACTTTCCCTTCGTCGAGGTCCTGGTCCAGGAGCGCAACCTGGGCTTCGCCGGGGGATGCAACGCCGGGCTGCGCGTCGCCCTGGCCGATCCCGCCTGCGTCTACGCCGTCCTGCTCAACAACGACACGGAGCCCCAGCCGGGCTGGCTGGAGGCCCTCACCGCGCTCCTGGATGCCCACCCCCGCCTGGGCGCCGCCCAGCCGCGCCTGCTCTCCATTCCCTTCCCCGGTCGCCTGGACTACAGCGGGGGCGCGGGCGGACTGCTGGATGTCTACGCCTTCCCCTTCGCCCTGGGCCGGGTGCTGGGCCACCTGGAGGAGGACGGGGAGAACTGGCGGGAGCCGCGCCTGATCGCCTGGGCCTCGGGCACGGCCTGCATCCTGCGGCTGGAGGCCCTGCGCGAGGTGGGCCTGCTCGAGGAAAGCTTCTTCATGCACATGGAGGAGATCGACCTGGACTGGCGCCTGCGCCTGGCCGGCTGGGAGATCGCATCCGCCCCGCAAGGCCGTGTGCGGCACCACAGCGGCTACAGCCTGGGGGCGGAATCCCCCCGCAAGATCCTGCTCAACCATCGCAACAGCCTGCGCATGCTGGTGCGCAACGCGGGCGCCGGCACCCTGCTGCGCCGGCTGCCGGTGCGCCTGCTGCTCGACGGGGCCGCCATCCTGTCCTATCTGGCCGCCGGACGACCGCGCCATGCCTGGGCCGGCCTGTGCGGCGTGGGGGGCTGGCTGGTCGCCCTGCCCGGGGATCTGCGCGCCCGCCACGGCATCCAGGCGGGACGCCGCGTGCCGGAGGCCCTGCTGCAACTGCGGCACTACCCCCACAGCATGGCCCTGGCCTGCCGTCTGGGCGGCCGGCGCACCGTGGCGGAGCTGGGCTGGACGCCGCCCCTGCTCGTCGACGACCGGGAGGCGGGCCATGTTTGAGGGCCGGCTCAGCGTGGTCATCCCCGCCTGGAACGAGGAGCGCCGCATCGGGCCGGCCCTGGCCCGCTCCATCGAGGTGCTCCACCGCCTTGCCCCCGACCACGAGATCGTGGTGGTGGACGACGGCTCCACCGACGGCACCCTGGCCGCGGCGCGCGCGGCGGCGGCGGCGGCCCGCTCCTTCCGGGGCCTCGCCAACGAGCGGAACCTGGGCAAGGGCGGGGCCGTGCGGCGTGGCATGCTGGAAGCGGCGGGGGACTACATCCTCTTCTGCGACGCTGACGAATCCACCCCCATGGCCATGCTTGAGCACTTCCTGCCCGGACTGGCCGCCGGGCGGCCCGTCCTCATCGGCACGCGCAAGAACCGGCAGGCCATCATCGCTCGCCACCAGCCCTGGCTGCGCGAGACGATGGGCAAGGGTTTCACCCTGCTCGCCCAGGCGCTGGCCGGAGTGCGGGTGACGGATTTCACCTGCGGCTTCAAGATCTTCCGGCGGGACGCGGCCCGCGAGATCTTCGCCCGCCAGACCTTGCACAACTGGAGTTTCGACGCCGAGATCCTCTTCCTGGCCCGGCACCTGGGCTACGCCATCAGCGAAGTGCCGGTCACCTGGACCAACGACGAGGACACGCGCGTCCGCCTCCTGCGGGACACGGCGGGCAGCCTGCGGGGCCTGCTCCACATTGTCGCCCGCCGGGCGCGGGGGGCCTACGGGCCGGCCCGGCGCTGAGCATCCCGGCCACCGCTCTTGGAATCCGTCTGGAGGTGTGAGATGGGAGACGCGCTGAAGTCGGGCTTCGCCGAACTGCGCCTGGCCGGGCGAAGCTGGCGTCTTGATCTGGTCCTGCTGGCCATCCTGGTCCTGGCGGCCGGCTGGCGGGTCAACGGCCTGGACTGGGGCTGGACGGACTTCGATCCCGCCGCGCCCGACGCCACCGGCCCGGGCCGCTTCCATGCCTTCCATCCGGACGAGGCCTCCAACATCCGGGCGGCCCGCCTCTTCACGGAGTCGGACTCCTGGCGGCCCACAGGCGAGCTCTACGGCGAGCAAGTGGACTACAGCCTCTACGGCGCCACCACCATCTACCTGCACGTGGCGGTGGTCAAGGCGCGGGCCCTGCTGGGCGACATCCGCCCCTTCGACGAGGAGGATCCCCGCTCCTTCCGCGCCACCTGGCTGGCCGTGCGCTGGCTCACCGCCCTGCTGGGCCTGGCCTGCATCCCCATGCTCTACTGGGCGGCCCTCACCCTCCATGGCTTCCCGGCGGCGCGGCTGGCCGCGCTGCTGCTGGCCGGGGCGGCCTTCCATGCCCAGAGCGGGCGCTTCGGGACGGTGGACATGCCCATGGTCTTCTTCACCCTCTGGAGTTTCGCCCACAGCGCGCGCCTGCTCCGGGCGCCGGGGCGCCTGGACCTGGCCCTGGCCGCGCTGGCCGCCGGCCTGGCCGTCTCCACCAAGGTGAACGCCGTGCTGGTCGTGCTGCCCCTCATCCTGGCGGAGCTGCTGCGCGACCCGCTGCCGGCCGGACCCGGCCCCGCCGGCCGGATCCTGCTGCGCCGCCTCTTCTCCCTCCGCCTGCTGGGGGCGGGGGCGGGGGTGGTGGCCATCTTCTTCGCGCTCAATCCCTACGCCATCCTGGACTGGCGCAGCTACCTCTTCGCCGACCACGCCTTCGGACTGGTCCACATCCTGCGCAACGTGCGGGGAGACTTCTTCTACCCCTTCCAGATCCAGTTCGAGCATGTCTTGCCCTTTCCCTTTCTCATCGGCAAGGTGCTGTGGTGGGCGGCGGGTCCCGCCCTGCTCCTGGCCGGGCTGGCCGCCCTGCCCTGGATGGCCTGGCGGCGCTGGCGGGCCGACTGGCTGGTTCTCATCTGGTTGCTGCCCGGCCTGCTGCTGACAGGCGGGGCCAAGGTGCTCTTCATGCGCTATGCCCTGCCCTTCCTGCCCCTGCTGGCCCTCACCGCCGCCGTGGGGTTGTCCGACCTGCTGGCCTGGGCCTCCCGGCGCGGGCGGGGCGCCACGGCCGCGGCCTGGGCGCTGGCCGCCGCCGTGGCCCTCCCCTCGCTGGGCTGGACCGCCGCCCTTGCCTCCGTCCACGACCGGGAGGACAGCCGCATCGCGGCGGGCCGTTGGCTGGCCGCCCGGTTGCCGGCGGGCGCCGCCCTGCTCCACGAGCGCAGCGCCAATACGATCAAGACCGTCATCCACATGCCGCGCTACCGCAACGTCTGCCTGGAGATCCCCACCATCCACCGCGCCACGGGCGCCACCGAGGGCGAAAAGCTGGACTTCCTGGTCGACCGCCTGCGCCAGGTCGAGTGGGCCGCCATCCTGGAATCCAACCGCAAGCTGGGCTACGAGCGCAACGGGCGCTACCGGGCCGAACTCCGCTTCTACCAGGAGCTTTTCGCCGGGCGGCTGGGATTTGCCACCGACACCGTCTTCCAAACGCTGCCCACCGTGCTGGGGCTGGCCATCGACGACGAGCCCGCCGAGTTCAGCCTGCGCTACTACGACCACGAGGAGATCCACATCCTGCGCCGGGTGGACGCGGCGGCGCTGGACGAGCGGCTGGCCGCCCTGAAGGGCGAGTTCGCCACCGATCCCGCCACGGTCGACGGACGGCTGGCGCGGGCGGCCGCGCTGCTGGAACAAGGGGATCTGCACGGGGCGCGCGCCGCCGTGGTCCGCGTCCTCGACGAGGGAAACGAACAGCTCGCGCGCGGCGGCAACGGCGCTTTCGGATCGTCGGCGGCCTTCGGCCTGCTGGCCGTCATCTTCGAGGCCTCGGCCCTCCGCGCCGTGGAGGCCAACGACGCCTCCCAGGCGACGCAGCTGGTCAAGGAGACGGACCGTCTCCATTCCATGGCCGTGCAGGCTCCCACCACGCCCCTGGCGCGCAGCGAGCGCATGGCCGATTGGGTGCGCTTCCGGGCCCGCGCCCTGGGCGCCGCCGAAGCGCTGGGATTGCTCGAGCAGGCCTTCCAGAGCGGGCTGGACGGACCCGGCCTGCGGGAAGCGGCGGAAGGGCTGGGCGCAGGCCACCTGGTGGCGCGCCCGCCGCGCCCGACCGACCAAGGAGAGGAGCCATGACAACCATCCGTCCGCTTGTCCTGCTGATCATCCTGGCAGGGGCGTTTGCGCTGGGGGGCTGCACGCGACCCCGCTCGGAGGGACAGCGCTGGGAGGTGGCCGTGCTGGCCGACAGCACGCGCCACGAGGCCCTGGCCCCCTTGCTGGACAGCCTCTTCGTCGATCATTGGATCACGCCCATTCCCGAGCGACGCATGGGCTGGCATTGGGCCGATCCCGCCCGCCTGGAGATGTACCTGGCGCGGCGCAGCCTGATCATCGCCTCCGACGGACCGCCCGAGGGTCCGGTCGGCCGCTTCCTGGAGGGCCTGCTGGGGGCCGCCGTGCGCGACCGCATCCAGCAGGAGGAGGCCTTCCTCTTCCGCAAGCCGGACGCCTTCGCCCGCGACCAGCTCCTGGTCATCCTGGCCGCCCCCAACCCCGCCAGCTTCCGCCGGCAGGTCCTGGAGCGCGTGGGGGAGGTGCGCGCCCAGTTCCTCGAGCACGAGCAGGCCATGGAGCGGGAAGGCTACCGCAGCACGCGCCTGCAGAAGGAGCTGGCCGACAGCCTTGCCATCGCCTGCGGCTTCCGCCTGGCCATTCCGCCGGACTGGTTCGTGGTGCAGGGCGTCGCCGCGCCGCCCTTCGTCCGGCTGCGACGCCTCAATCCCGACCGCTGGATCACCGTGCACTGGGTGGACGGCCCCGACAGCCTGCGCCTGAGCGAGGAGGGCCTGCGCGCCGTGCGGGCCCGCCTGGGTCGCCTCTACTGGGACAAGGACTATTCGGAACCGAGCCATGGCCGCTTCAGCACGGTGCGCCTGGGCGGCCTGGAGGCCCGGCTGCTGGAGGGACTCTGGGGCACCGACGCCTTCATCGGCGGCGGCCCCTTCCTTTTCTATGCCCTCCACGTGCCGGGCGCGGCCGGCCTGCCGCAGGGCAGAACCTTTTATATTGACGCCGCGGTCCTGAATCCGGGTGGACCCAAATCCCCCTTCCTGCACCAGCTGAGCATGCTGGTGGCCACCTTCACGGGCACAGACGAGGAAGGGCGTCCCATCGGACCCGTGCAAGCGAAGGAGCCGACGCCATGACCCCTGCCCAGGTGCTGATCCTGATGGGCTCCGAAAGCGACCGCGCCGTGTTCGAGGCGGCCCTGCCCTATTACCGGCACTTCGGCATCCAGGCCGAAATGAAGGTCTCCAGCGCCCACCGCAACCCGGAGCAGACGGCCCGCCTGGCGCGCGAGGCGCGCCGCGCCGGCGTGGCGGTCATTGTTTGCGGCGCCGGGATGGCCGCCCACCTGGCGGGCGTGGTGGCCGCCCATTCCAGCCTGCCCGTCATCGGCGTGCCCCTGGACGCCTCGCCCCTGGGGGGGCTGGACGCCCTGCTGGCCACCGTGCAGATGCCGGCCGGCATTCCCGTGGCGACGGTGGCCATCGGCAAGGCGGGAGCGATCAATGCCGCCGTGCTGGCGGCGCGCATCCTGTCCCTGGGGGACCCGGAGCTGGCCGCCCGCCTGGATGCCTTCATGGCGGCCGGCGCCCGTCTGTCGTGATTGTCGCCGGGCTGGTCCCGCCGCCGGGGGTGACGGAGGCGACGCGTCCACGCGTGCTCCTGGCGGGTTGCCACGGCCGCCTGGGCCAGCACCTGCTGCGCGTCCTGTTGCCGGAGGCCCGCGTCCTGGGGTTGGGGGTGGAGGAGCGGAGCTTCGTCTCCCACCCCTCCTTCCGTTACCATCCGTTGGAAGGAGTCTCGCGGCGGGAGCTGAAGCCGCTCTTCCTGGATTTCCGTCCCCACGCCGTGATCAACGCCGCCGCCTGGACGGACGTGGACGGCGCCGAGACCAAGCGCGAGGCCTGCTGGCGGACCAATGTGGAGTTGACGCGGGCCCTGGTCGAGTGCTGCCGGCCGCACGGCGTCTGGCTGGGGCAGGTCTCGACCGACTTTGTCTTCAACGGCCGGGGTGGACCCTATCGGCCCGACGACGCCCCGGGAGCGACGGGCGTCTACGCGCAGAGCAAGCTGGCCGCCGAGAACCTGGTGCGCGGCGCCGCCATCCCGGCGGCCATCTTCCGCACCATTGTCCTCTTCGGCAAGGGCCACGGCCTCAAGCCCGACTTCTTCGAATGGACCCTGGGCGAGTTGCGTGGGGGCCGGCCCATCCGGGTGGTGACCGACCAGGTGGGCAACTGCTGCTGGGCCCTGGACCTGGCCCGCGCCATGGACGCGGCGCTGCGGATGCGGCGCACGGGCATCTTCCACGTGGCGGCGCGCGGCCGCATGTCGCGCCACGCCATGGCCCTGCTCCTGGCCCGGCTGGAGGGACTGGACGCCTCGCTAGTGCGTCCGCTGACGACGGCGGAGCTGGGGCAGGCGGCGCCCCGCCCCCGGGAGGGCGGCCTGGTGGTGGAGGAGACGGAACGGGCCCTGGGCCTGCGCTTCCCCGCCATCGAGCAAGCCCTGCGCGGTTGGCTGCGGGACCAGCCGCAAATGTGGTCGATCAATTGATCCGCGGAGCATCATGAGACCCGAGCGCGTCCTCGTCATCATCCCGACCTACAACGAGGCCGAGAACCTGGAGGCCTTGAGCGCCCAGGTCCTGGGGCAGGATCCGCGCCTCGAGATCCTGGTGGTGGACGACGGCAGCCCGGACGGCACGGGCCGCCTGGCGGACCGGCTGGCCGAGCGGGAGCCACGCCTGATGGTCCTCCACCGGCCGGGCAAGCTGGGCCTGGGCACGGCTTACGTGACGGGCTTCCGCTGGGCCATCGCACGCGGCTATGACGCCGTCTGCGAGATGGACGCCGACTTCTCCCACGATCCCATCGTGCTGAAGGAGTTCCTGCGCCAGATCGAGGACTGCGATCTCGTCATCGGCAGCCGCTACAAGACGGGGATCAACGTGGTCAACTGGCCGCTCTCGCGCCTGCTGCTCTCCTACGGGGCCAGCCTCTACACACGCTGGATCACCGGCATGCCGGTGCGCGACGCCACCTCCGGCTACAAATGCTTCCGCCGGTCCACCCTGGAGCAACTGGACCTGGAGCGCGTCCACAGCGGTGGGTACAGCTTCCAGATCGAAATCAATTTCATGGTGTGGCGCAAGGGCTTGTCCATCCGGGAGGTGCCCATCATCTTCGTGGACCGCCTGCAAGGCCACAGCAAGATGAGCAAGGCCATCGTCCGCGAGGCGATCTGGATGGTGTGGAAACTGAAACTGCGGGCCCTGCTGGGCCGAATCTGAGGAGCGCCATGGCACAGGCACAACCCCTCGAGTTCGAGAAGCCGGTGGCCGCCCTGGAGCGGCAGCTGGAGGAGATGCGCGCCCTCTCCCACACCACGGGCATGGACATGCGCCAGGAGATGACCGGTCTGGAGGAGAAGCTGGCCCGCCTCAAGGCCGAGACCTACGGCTCGCTCAGCTGTTGGCAGACCGTCCAGGTGGCGCGCCACCCCCTGCGCCCCTTCACCCTGGACTACCTGGAGCGCATCTGCCCCGACTTCTCCGAGCTGCACGGCGACCGCGCCTTCGCCGACGACCATGCCATCGTGGCCGGCTTCGGCCGCCTGGGCGGCCGCGCCGTGGCCTTCATCGGGCACCAGAAGGGGCGCGACACGCGCAGCAACATCTTCCGCAACTTCGGCATGCCGCAGCCCGAGGGTTACCGCAAGGCCCTGCGCATCATGAAGACGGCGGAGCGCTTCGGCCGTCCCATCATCACGCTGGTGGACACGCCGGGCGCCTATCCCGGCCTGGGAGCCGAGGCCCGCGGCCAGGCCGAGGCCATTGCCCGCAACCTCTTCGAGATGGCCCGCCTCCAGGTGCCGGTGGTGACCGTCATCATCGGCGAAGGGGGCAGCGGCGGCGCCCTCGCCCTGGCCGTGGGGGACCGCATCCTCATGCTCGAGCACAGCATCTATTCCGTGATCAGCCCCGAGGGCTGCGCCTCCATTCTCTTCCGCGACGCCGGGCGCGCCCAGGACGCCGCCGAGGCCATGCGCCTGACCGCCCCCAACCTGCTCAAGCTGGGGGTGGTGGACGAGGTGGTGCGCGAGCCCCTGGGCGGCGCCCACCAGGACTACAACGCCGCCGCCATGAGCCTGAAGGAGGCCGTCGTGCGCCACCTGGACGAGCTGGAGGCCTTGGATCCGGTCGAGCGCGTCAACCGCCGTGTCGCCAAATACGAGGCGATGGGCGTCTTCGATGGCTGAGCAAGGCGCCGGGGGCCTGCGGGTGGTGGGCCGGCTGCGCGTCCGCTATGGCGAGACGGACCAGATGCGCTTCGCCTACCATGCCCACGCCGCCGTCTGGTTCGACCAGGCGCGGACCGAACTCCTGCGGGCCAGCGGCCACTGCTACCGCGCCCTCGAAGAGGGCGGGCTCTGGCTGCCCGTCCTCGCCCTGCATGTGGACTACCACCGCGCCGCCCACTACGACGACGAGCTGGAGCTGCTTGCCGGCTTCCGTGGTGAGGAGGTGGCCGGCCGCCCCTCGCCCATCCAGTTCGCCATCGACTACGAGGTGCGGCGTGGCGGGGAGCTGTGCTACAGCGGCTGGACGCGCCACTGCTTCATGGCCGCCGGCGCGGGCGGCGGGCGGCGGGCGGTCCGCATCCCGCCGGAACTGAGACCGCTGCTGCAGGTCGGAGTGGCCAACGGATGAGGAAACTGTCATGATCGGTCGCGCCCGTCCCATCGTCGTCCACCACCTGAGGGCCGCCCTTGTCGCGCTGCTGCTCGCGGGCGGCTGCCGGGAGCCCGCCGCGCCTGAGGCGAGCCGCGGGGCCGCCGGCCAGACGCGGCCGGGGGAATCGCCGGCGTCGCTGGACGAGGGCTTGGCCTCGGCCGTCAACGACTTCGGCCTGGACCTGCTGCGCGCCACGCGGGGCGGCGCCGCGGACAACGTGCTCGTCTCGCCCGCCTCCGTCCACGCCGCCCTCGCCATGACCGCCCACGGGGCCACGGGCGAGACGGAGCGCCAGATGCGGCAGGTGCTGCGCACCACCGCGCTGAGCCGGGAGGAGGCGAATCGCCAGTGGGCTTCCCTGTTGCAGCAACTGGGCCGCCAGCCGGATCGGCAGCTCCTGCTGGCCAACGCCCTCTGGGCCCGCCAGGGCGTCGCCTTCCGCCCGGACTTCCTCGCGGCCAACCGCGACGGCTTTGGCGCGGAGATCACCACCCTCGATTTCACGAGGGCCGACCTGGCCGACCTGATCAACGGCTGGGTGGCGCGCGGCACGAAAGGCATGATCAGCCGCATCATCGACCAGGTCCCCGCCCAGGCCATTCTTCTGCTGGCCAACGCCGTCTACTTCAAGGCCGATTGGCAGCACTCCTTCGAGCGGGGCGAGACACGGAAGGAGGCCTTCCGCCGGGGGGACGGCTCGCGCGCCGAGGTCGAGATGATGCATGCGACCCGGCGCCTGCCCTACGTCGAGACCGGCCTCCTGCAGGCGGTGCGGCTGTCCTACAAGGGCGGGGCCTCCGCCTGTTACCTCCTGCTGCCGGCGCCGGACCGGAGCCTGGACACGGTCCTGGCCAGCCTGGCGGGGCCGGGGTTCGGGGAACTCAAGCGGCAGTTGGGGGAGGAGACCCGGGTCGTGCTGGGCCTGCCCCGCCTGGACACGGAGTTCGCGACGGACCTCGCGCGGCCGCTGGGCGCCCTGGGCATGCCGCGGGCCTTCGACCCGAACCGGGCCGAGTTCTCCCGCATGGCCGCGACCGACCTGCCCTTGTCCATCGGGAGCGTGCTGCACAAGACCAAGGTCAAGCTGGACGAGACCGGCACGGAGGCGGCCGCCGCCACCGTGGTCGAGATGGGCGTGACCTCGGTGGGTCCGGGCGGCGCGCCCCCCGTCATGATCTGCGACCGCCCCTTCCTCTTCGCCATTGTCGACGAGGGGAGCGGCGTCCTGCTCTTCCTGGGCGCGGTGGAGGACCCGGACCAGTAGCCGCCGGATGCCGCGGATTCCAATCACGGAGGATCTTCCCATGCCGGACCAGACCCATCCCGTTCCCCCGGAGCTGCGCCCGCTCTTCATCTGCCCCGCCTGCCAGGGCGAGCTGGATTGGAGCCGTATGGCGGAGATCCGCTGCACAGCCTGCGGCCGTGTCTATCCCATCGTGGGCGGCATTCCGGATTTTGTGGTGGACGGGGAGAAGCCGCCCGCCTGACCCATGGCGGTGGCCCTCCCGCGCGGCCATCTGCTCCCGCCCTTCCTGGCACTGCCGGCAAAGTCCTTGCTTGTCCCAGCCGCGAGTTCCTCCTTTCCGACCGTGCGATCTGCCCTGCCTCCGGTGGTCTGCCCCCTCCCGCGCCACATGAGCAAGAGGTGGCCCCATGAAGAAGCTGATGCTGATCCTGGGTTGGGCCGGGACGCTGCCCGCCCAGTTCGTCATCGAGCTGCCGGCCTCCGCCGTGGATCCCGGCGTGACGGCGGACCAGATCAGTTGCTGGGCGACCTTTGTCTGCGATTTCGGGAGCGGCGAGATCCACAGCGGCATCCCCATCGGACCCTGGGGCGACCCGCCCGCCTTCCAGATCGTGTTCATGCCTGACTGGGATGGCTGTCCTTCAGGTCCCCTGTGGAGCTCCTATCCTTATGTCACAGACGGGGAACTGAGCGTGTGCGGCCAAGTGCGGCGCATTGGATCCGTGATCCAGATGCAGATCGTCTGGTGGGGCAATCTTGTCCTGGACCAGCCCTTTCCGCCCTGTCCTGTCGCCACCCCCCTGCTGTCCATCCAACGGGTGGCCAACGGTTTCCGGCTTGTTTGGCCGGCTGTGCCCGGGGCCTCGCACGATCGCCTGGAGATGAGGACCGGCCTGGACCAGCCATGGACGACCCTGGCCACCCAGACGGGGACCACTTTCCTGGCCACGGGAGGCGGCTGGACGGCCACCTGCCTCTTCCGTGTCGTGGCCGTGTCGCCCTGAGGCCGCGCCGGGGATTGGCGGACGCGGCTCCTCCCCTCTCCCGCCCTCCCTTGCTACCTTCCGGCAGTCGAGCCATCCAACCAACGGGAGAGATTCATGCCGATATTTGCCCAGGCGGCGCCGGCGGGCGGCGGAATGAGTGGCATGCTGCTGACCTTCGGTCTGATGTTCGCCGTGATGTACTTCCTCATCATCCGACCCCAGCAGAAGCGTCAGAAGGAGCATCAGAAGATGCTGGAGGCGGTGAAGAAGGGTGACCGCATCATCACCAACGGCGGTCTGCACGGTCTGGTCAAGGACTTGCGCGAGGACACGCTCCTGGTCAAGATCGCCGAGAACACGGTGGTCGAGGTGAGCCGCGGCGCCGTGGCCAGCCGCAAGGGCGGCGAGAGCGAGTAGCCGCCCGGAAAGGATCGCATGGAGGAGTTGCGGGATCTGGAGATCCGCCTCATCGGCGACCCGGTCCTGCGTCGGAGGGCGCAGCCGGTGACCGAGTTCGGCCCCCCCCTGCGGGACTTGGCCGAGCAGATGTACGAGATCATGGTGGATGCCGTGGGCATCGGTCTGGCCGCGCCCCAGGTGGGGCTCTCCATCCGTTTCCTGGTGGTGGGCGTGCCCGTCGACGAGGGCGAGGGCCTCAAGTTGATGGCCTTCGCCAACCCGCGCATCGTGGAGCAGGAAGGCCGCTGCGTGATGGAGGAGGGCTGCCTGAGCATCCCCGAGATCCGCGAGGAGGTGGAGCGCCCCGAGCGCATCCGCGTGCACTGGCAGGACCTGGACGGCGCCGGGCAGGAGGCCTGGTTCGAGGATCTGGAGGCCCGCGTCATCCTGCATGAGATGGACCACCTGGAGGGCGTCCTCTTCGTCGACCGCATCAGTCCGGCCCGGCGGGCCACCCTCAAGCGCCGTCTGGCCCAGGTGGGCCGGCGGGGCAATCTCTGACCGCGTGGCACGCCTCGTCTTCATGGGCAGCCCCGCCTTCGCCCTGCCCTCCCTGCGGGCCCTGCGCGAGGCCGGGCACGAGATCGCCCTCGTCCTTTCGCGGCCCGACCAGCCCGCCGGGCGGGGCCGGAGGACCAGCCCCACGGCCGTGGCCGCCTACGCCCGCGAGGAGGGACTTCCCCTGGAATGTCCGGCCCGGCTGCGGGATCCCGCCCTGGGTGGGCGGCTGGCGGAGTCAGGGGCCGAGCTTTTCGTGGTGGTGGCCTATCGCATCCTGCCCGCCGCGCTGCTGGATGTGCCGCGCCTGGGCTCGATCAACCTGCATGGGAGCCTGCTGCCCCACTACCGCGGCGCCGCACCCATCGAGCGGGCCTTGATGGACGGCGTGGAGCGGACGGGCTTGACCACCTTCCTGCTCGAGCGGGGGGTGGACACCGGACGCATCCTGGGGCAGCTGGAGCTGGCGGTGGGGCCCGACGAGACGGCGGGCGAACTGCGGGAGCGCATGATGGGGGCGGGCGCCGCCCTCCTGGTGGAGTCGGTGGCGGAGCTGTTGGCGGGCCGGGGCCGCTTGCGGCCACAGCCAGAGGGCGATTTTGCGACGGCGCCCAAGCTGGGTCCGGCCGATCGCCTCTTGGATTTTCATCACCCGGCCGCCGCCCTGCACAACCAAGTGCGGGCCCTCTCCCCGGAGCCGGGCGCCCTGGCCCGTTTCCGCGGCCAGCCCCTGCAGCTGCTGCGCACCCGCGTGGCGGAGGAGGGGCGGCCCGCTGCCCCGGGACGGTTGCGGTCGGAGGGGCGGCGCCTCTTCGCCGCCTGCGGCGTGGGTGAGTTGGAAGTGCTGGAACTGGCTCCGGCCGGGCGGCGGCGGATGGAAGCCCGCGCCTGGCTGGCCGGGGCCCGCCTGGGACCCGAAGAGCAACTGGAGTCGGCGGAGCCCGCCGCGGGTGACCGCCCCTAGCCGGGAGACGAAGATGGCAAGCACGGGCATGACGTGGCTGGCCGCCCTTGGCCTGATGGCGGGGATGGCCCAGGCCGCCCCCTCCTTCGACGACCTGTTCAAGGACTTTGAGAGCACGACCAAGAGCCAGGTGGAGGATTTCGTCCAGCCCCTGGGCGACGCCCTGACCGCCCTGGCCTCGGGAGGGACCTTCCACGGCGCCCGCTCCAAGGGCTTGCTGGGCCTGGATGTCGGACTCAAGCTGGTCTCCGTGCCCTTCAGCTCCGGCGACGTGCCCGCGGGCAGCGTCCTGGACCGCAGCGAGGCCAGCGCGGTCGGGCTGCCCATGCTGACGGCAAGCAAGGGCCTGGTCAAGGGCCTCCAGGTCGGCGCCCGCTTCATGTCGCTGGAGCTGGACAAGGAGGTGGGCAGCCTGCAGCATCTGGGCGCCAGCCTCCGCTTCGAGATCAATGAGCTTTTCCACATCCCGCTGCTCATGCCCCGCCTGGGCCTGCAGGCGGACTGGAGCCGCCTCCAGGTCGGCGATGCGCTGACCACCACGGCGACGGGACTGGATCTCATCGTCTCCAAGTCCTTTGTCGTGCTGGAGCCCTATGCCGGCATCAGTCTGATCCAGGGCAGGACGGAGCTGGACTACACCAGCCGGGCCCCGGGCCTGGAGGGACAGAAAGTCGGCCTGGACCTGGATTCCAATCCCGTGCGGCTGGCGGCGGGTGTGAACATCACGCCCTTCCCCCTGCTCAGGATCAATGCCGAGTATGCCCTGGGCGATTTCAACACCATCACGGTGGGCGCGCTGCTCAACCTGTTCTAGACAAGAGGGCCGATGCCACACCGCGACGGCGTGCTGCTGCTGGGCTCCACCGGATCCATCGGGGAGTCCACCCTGGATGTCATCCGCCAGCACCCGGCGCGCTTCCGGGTGGCGGGGCTGAGCGCCGGGCGGCGCTGGGAGCGCCTGGCCGAGCAGGCCCGCCTCTTCCGCCCCGCCTTCGTCCACGTGGACGAGGCGCACGCCGCCCCGCTGCGGCGCGAGCTGGAGGGCCTGGGCATCGAGGTCCTGAGCGGGCGCCCGGCCCTGGTCGAGCTGCCGGCGCGGGAGGGGGTGGACACGCTCTTCACCGCCCTGACGGGGACGGCGGGCCTCGAGCCGCTCATGTGCGGCCTGCGCGCCGGCCGGCGCATCTGCTTCGCCAACAAGGAGCCCCTCGTCACGGCGGGGGAGCCGGTGATGCGGGAGGTGCGCCGCCGCGGCGCCGTCTTCCTGCCGGTGGACAGCGAGCACAGCGCCATCCTCCAGTGCCTGCAGGGCGAGGTGCGGGAGGACCTGCGCCGCATCTGGCTGACCGCCTCGGGCGGCCCTTTCCGCACCTGGGAGCGGGAGCGCATGCGCGGCGCCACGCGGGCCGAGGCCCTGGCCCACCCCACCTGGTCCATGGGGGACAAGATCAGCATCGACAGCGCCACCATGATGAACAAGGCGCTGGAGATCATCGAGGCGGCCTGGCTCTACGGGCTGCCCGAGGAGCGTATCGAGGTGCTGATCCACCCGCAGTCCATCATCCACTCGATGGTGGAGTTCCGGGACCGCAGCGTGAAGGCGCAGCTGGGCCTGCCCGACATGCGCATCCCCATCCTCTACGCGCTCTGCTGGCCGCGGCACGAGGAGCTGGAGGTGGATTCGCCCGACTGGGCGCGCCTGCGCTGTCTCGAGTTCGAGGAGCCGGACGCCGCCCGTTTCCCGGCCCTGGGCCTGGCCCGCGAGGCCTTGCGGCGGGGCGAGGGCTGGCCCTGCGTCCTCAACGCGGCCAACGAGGTGGCGGTCGAGCATTTCCTGCTGGACCGCATCCCCTTCGGCCGCATCGTCGAAGTGGTGGAGGAGGAGCTGGCCGCCTATGCGGGCGGCCACCGGGAGCTGGAAGAATTGATGGAACTTGATGGCGAGACCCGCCGGCGGACCGAGCGCCGGCTGGGCAAACAGGGGGCAACGTGCTGCTGACCGTCCTCTCCTTCGTGGTGGTGATCGGGGTCATCATCCTGGTGCACGAGTGGGGGCATTTCATTGCCGCCCGCCTCGTGGGGATCCGCGTCGAGACCTTCTCCATCGGATTCGGACCCGCCCTCTGGAAGCGGCGGCGGGGTCCCACCGAGTACCGCCTGGCCTGGTTCCCACTGGGCGGCTACGTCAAGATGGCGGGCATGATCGACGAGAGCCTGGACGGCGAGGACAAGATCACGGGCGCCAGCGACGAGTTCATGTCCAAGCGCAGCTGGCAGAAAGCCTTTGTCATCAGCGCCGGCGTGCTGATGAACGGCCTGCTCGCCGTCCTCCTCTACGTCCTCATCGCCTGGTTCTGGGGCGTGGGCCGCGCCTCGGAGGAGCCGGTCCTGGGCGGCCTGCGGGCCGACATGCCCGCCCAGCTCGCCGGGCTGCGGGTGGGGGATCGCGTGCTGCGCGTGGACGACGAGCCGGTCCTCAGCTGGGCCGACCTGGCGGGCAGCATCCATCAGCGGCCCGGCCGCGAGGTCCTGCTCCTCGTGCTGCGGCCGGGACCGACGGGAGCGGATACCCTGGCCATCCGCGTGCTTCCCGTGGAGGCGCTGCAGCCCGGCACGGGCAAGGTGGGCCTGATCGGGATCGAGCCCCAGGTGGAGATCGTGCCGGCGGGCCTGGGCCAGTCCGTGACGGCCGGCTTGCGCAAGACCTGGGCGGAATGCCAGATGGCCTATCGCACGGTGGCCGCCCTGCTCAGCGGCGAGGCCGGGCTGAAGGATCTGGGCGGCCCCATCCTCATCGCCCAGATGTCGGGGGAATCGGCCCGGGGCGGCCTCGTCGTCTTCCTCAGCTTCATGGCCTTCATCTCCGTCAACATCGGCTTCCTCAACATCCTGCCCATCCCCGTGCTGGACGGCGGCCACCTGGTCTACATCGGCATCGAGGCCGCCATCCGCCGGCCGCTGCCCAACCGCCTCAAGCTGTGGATCCAGCAGGCCGGCATGATCCTCCTGCTGTTGGTCATGGTCCTGGTCATGAAGAACGACGTGATGCGCCTCGTGCAGCGGGAGCGCCCCGCCGCCCAGGAGCTGCAGGCGCCCGGCGGGGAGCGCTGATGACACTGGGAGGAAGCGGCTTCCGGCCGGTGGCGGCGCTTCTTCTGCTGCTGGCGGCCCTGGCCGCCGGCGCGACGCGCCCGCTCCCCGACGGGGAAGAGCAAGTGGACCGCCTTGTCCTGCAGGGCAGCCTGGCCGAGATGCGGGGCGACCTGCGCCAGGCCGTGGCCGCCTACCGGCGCGCCCTGGAGCTGGAGGGAGCCCCCGCCGTGGCGGCCGAGGCCCTCTTCCGCCTCAGCCTGGTGGAGGACCAGGACGACGGCCTGGACGCGGCCGGCCGCTGGTTGGCGGCCCGCCGCCCCGCCGCCCCCGAGCTGGTCATCTGGCTGGACCGCCTCTACCTGCAGGGCCGGGCCCGGGAGCTGGTCCGCCAGCTGGCGGCCCTGCCCGACACCCTCTTTCCCCACCTGCGCATCCAACTGCTGCTGGAACCCATCCCCGGAAGCGACGGGCCGGACATGGCCCGCGCCGCTGGTCTAGAGGCCAGCTTCGGCCGGCTGCTGGCCCTGGACGCCGCCGCCTGGGAGAGGCGCGGCGTGCGCGCCCGGCTCTTCTGGGAGCAGATGCTGATCTGGGCCGCCCGCCATGGCCGGACCCGGCAGGCCGCCGCCTGGATCGACAGCTCGCGCCTGGCCGCCGCCGACCCCGCCGCCTGGTTGGTGCGCGCCCGCCTGGCCGCCCTGCAGGAGGATCTGGACGGCCTGCGCGCCGCCATCGCCCGGGGCCGCGCCCTGGACAGCCTGGAGGCCTTCCACCCGCTCATGGCCGGGCGCCTGGCCCTGCTGGAAGGCGACGCCGCGATGGCTGTGCGCGAGCTGCGCCTGGCGCGCCATCTGGACCCGGACAACCCGGACGCCCTCAGCCTGCTCGCCGTGGCACTGGAGGAGAGCGGCCGGCCCGACGAGGCGGAGTCCCTTCTGCGCGTCCTGCTGGTGGTCGATCCGGGCAGCGAGGATCACTGGTCGCGCCTGGCGGCGCTGCTGCAGGGCCAGGGCCGCGAGGGCGAGGCCCTCGCCCTTTACGCGCGGGCCCTGTCCCTCCTGGGTGGGGAGGCCGGACCCAACCTTCGCAACAACTACGCCTACAGCCTGGCCCTGGCCGGCGGGAATCTGGCCCTGGCCCTCGAGTTGTCCCGCGCCGCGGTGGACGAGGCGCCGGACAGCGCCCCCTATCGCGACACCCTGGGCTGGATCCTCTTCCTGCTGGGCCGCTACGCCGACGCCGAGGACCAGCTGGAGCGCGCCTATGATTTGTGCCGCGGGGAGCCGGACGCGGAGATCCTGGCCCACCTGGGCCACCTGCGCTTGCGCCAGGGCCGTCCGGTTGAGGCCCTGGCCCTCTGGCGGCGCGCCCTGGAGGCGGATCCGGGCAACCCCCAACTGGAGGTCCTGATCGAGGGTCTCAAGACCGGGCCGGAGGAGGGCGGGCGTTGATCCGCCCCGGGCGCAGGGCGCGGCGGCGACCTGCATCGATGTTGACACCCGACCACGCCGGTCGAAGGAGGTCGGGTTTGGGATGCGCAGTAGATCGGGAGTGGACATGATTGGATACACCCGGGCCCGGCAGGACGAGCTGCTGGACCACACCCTGGAGCTGTGCCGCGGGCTGGAGCGGGCCGAGCTGCGCCTCAGCGCCGGCGGCGAGGCGCTCTCGCGCTTCGCCAACAACGGCATCCAGCAGAACCTGAGCCAGCAGGATGCCGGTCTGCATCTCACCGTGCTGGACCAGGGACGGCTGGGGCTGGCCGAGACGAACCGACTGGACGAGGAGGGATGCCGCAACCTGGTGGAGACGGCCCGTCGCGTGGCCTCCTTCCAGGAGCCGGCCAAGGATCTGGAGCCGCTCGTCGCCTCCTGTCCGACGCCGGAGCGGGATTGCCTGGATGAGGCCACCGCCGCCTGGGGTCCCGAGGAGAAGGCGGCGCGCCTGGCCCTCACCTTCGAGCTGGCCCGCGAGGAGGGCCTGGAGGCCAGCGGCATCCTGACCAACAGCTGGTCCCAGCTGGCCATCGCCAACAACGCCGGTTTGCGCTGCCGCTACCAGGGCAGCACGGCCCGCTTCTCCACCACCTTCCACGGCGCCGACGCCTCGGGCTGGACGGAGGGGCAGGCCCGGACATACGGCGGGGTCGACGTGGAGGCGCTCAGCCGCGAGGCCCGCCGCATCGCCCGCCAGGCCGCCGCACCGCGCGCGCCGGAACCCGGGGCCTGGACCGTCGTGCTGCCGCCTGCCGCCGTGGCGGACCTGCTCATGTTCCTCAACTGGCTGGGTTTCGGCGCCCAGGACCACCTGGCGGGGACCAGTCCCCTCGCCGGCAAGGTGGGGCGGCAGCTCTTCTCGCCGCTCCTGACCGTGACCGATGACGCGGACCACCCCCTCACCGACGGCATGCCCTTCGACTTCGACGGCCTCCCGCGCCGCGCGGTGCCCCTGGTGCGCGAGGGCGTCTTCCTGGGCCCTGTCCACGACCGCGTCACCGCCCGCCAGGCCGGCGTGGAGAGCACGGGCCACGCCCTGCCCCGGCCCAACCCCCACGGCCCCTTTCCCGGCAACCTGGTGGTCGCCCCTGGCCCGGCCACGCTCGATGAGCTGGTGGCGGGCACCGAGCGGGGCCTCTATGTCACGCACCTGCACTACACCAACGTGCAGGACCGCAACGAGATGCTGCTGACCGGCATGACGCGGGACGGCCTCTTTCTCATCGAGCAGGGCCGCATCACGGGGGCCGTGCACAACATGCGCTTCACGGAGAGCCTGTTCAAGGCCTTTGCCAACATCGACGCCGTGACCCGCGACCAGGTCCTCCATGGCGGCTTCTTCGGGGGCGGCTTCGTGCTGCCCGGGATGCGCATCCGGGACTTCCACTTCACCAGCGAAAGCGGATTCTGATATGAAGGACATGTTGCTCCTGGCGCTGGACGCCGCCCTGGGCGCCGGCGCGGACTGGGCGGACCTGCGCATCATCCACACCCGCCGACAGGTGGTGCGGACCCGCAACGGGGAGCTGGCCGGCCTGACCGACAGCGAGGATCTGGGCTTCGGCATCCGCGTGCTGGCCGGCGGCGCCTGGGGTTTCGCCTCCTCCAACCGGCTCGAGCCGGCCGAACTGAAGGCCAAGGCGGTGGAGGCCGTGCGCATCGCCCGCGCCAGCGCCGGCCTGAACAAGGAGCGCGTGCGGCTGGCGCCCGAACCCGCCTGGCGGGATTTCTGGCAGACCCCGCTGCAGATCGATCCCTTCACCGTGGACCTGAGCGAGAAACTGCGCATCCTCCACGCCTGCGACCGCATCCTGCGGGCCGATCCCCGCATCAAGGAGGCGGCGGGCAGCATGAGCTTCCTGCGCGAGCACCAGCACTACGCCAACAGCGAGGGCGCCCTCATCGAGCAGCGCCTGGTCCGCAGCGGCGCCGGCTACACGGCGACGGCCGTGCAGGAAGGCGAAGCCCAGGAGCGGAGCTATCCCATGAGCCACGGCGGCCAGTACATGGGACTGGGCTGGGAGCTGATCCTGGCCCTCGACCTGCCCGGCCACGCCGAGCGGGTGCGCGAGGAGGCCATCGCCCTGCTCACGGCGCCGGTCTGTCCCGCCGGCCGGCTGGACCTCATCCTGCTGCCGCAGCAGATGGTCCTCCAGATCCACGAGAGCGTGGGCCACGCCAGCGAGCTGGACCGCGTCCTGGGCTACGAGGCCAACTACGCCGGCACCAGCTTCGCCACGGTCGACAAGCTGGGCCACTTCCGCTACGGGAGCCCGCTGGTCAACCTGGTGGCGGACGGCACCGTGCCCGGCGGGCTGGCCACCCAGGGCTACGACGACGACGGCGTGCGCCAGCAGCGCTGGCCCATCGTCCAGGAGGGCATCCTCACAGGCTACATGACCAACCGCGAGCTGGCCCACCGGGTGGAGGAGCCCGCCTCCCGCGGCTGCAACCGCGCCGAAGGCTGGTTCCACCTGCCCATCACGCGCATCAACAACCTCTCGCTCATGCCCGGCGCCGGCACCCTCGAGGAGCTGATCGGAGGCGTGGAGGACGGCGTGATGATGGACGCCAACAAGTGCTGGTCCATCGACCAGCAGCGCCTCAACTTCCAGTTCGGCTGCGAGATCGGCTGGCGCATCCGGCGGGGCAAGCTGGCCGGGATCGTGAAGAACCCCACCTATCAGGGGATCACGCCCGAGTTCTGGGGGGCCTGCGACGGCATCTGCGGCCCCGAGGAATGGAAACTGGTGGGCGTGGCCAACTGTGGCAAGGGGCAGCCCGGGCAGACGGCGGAGATGAGCCACGGCAGCAGTCCGACGCGCTTCCGCGGCATCCAGGTGGGCGTGTAGGCCCCTGGCCCTTCGCAACATGATCGCTATCGGTATCGATATCGATATCGATATCGATATCGATATCGGATTCGATCCCGATCCCGATCCCGATAGTGATTGCGATTCCGATAGCGATCCCGATCCCGATAGCGATTGCGATCCCGATAGCGATAGCGATACCGATATCGATTAAAGGACAGCCATGGCCTTTGTCGACTGGCTGATCGTCGCGCTCTATCTCTGCTTCGCCCTGGGGGCGGGCTGGCTGCTGCGCCGGCGGGGCGGCTCCTCCACGGGCGACTTCTTCCTGGCCGGCCGCCAGTTGCCTTGGTGGGTGCTGGGCACCTCCATGGTGGCCACCACCTTCGCCGCCGACACGCCGCTGGCCATCACCGAAATGGTGCGCGGCCACGGCATCTGGCGCAACTGGTGGTGGTGGAACATGGCCCTGGGCGGCATGCTGGGCGTCGTCTTCTTCAGCCGCCTGTGGCGCCGCGCCGAGGTGATGACCGACAACGAGCTGATCGAACTGCGCTACGGCGGCCGTCCTGCCGCCGTGCTGCGCGGCTTCAAGGCCGGCTGGTTCGCCACCGTCTACAACTTCATCGTGATGGGCTGGGTGATCAACGGCATGACCAGCGTGCTCACCGTGCTGGTGGAGGTCGATCCCGTCATCGCCACCTGGATCCTGGTGGCCATCGCCGTCCTCTACACCTGGTTGTCCGGCTTCTGGGGCGTGGCCGTCACCGACCTGCTCCAGTTCGTGCTGGCCATGGGCGGTTCCATCGCCCTGGCCGTCATCGCCGTGGGCAAGGTGGGCGGACTGGGCGAGCTGGCCCGCCGGGCGGCCGCCTCCCCCGCCGCGCCGCCCCATCTGCTGGACATGGTTCCGGCCATGGAGAGCGCCGCCGGGCCGGATCCGCTGGCCAGCCCCTTCCTCACCTTCCTCACCTTCATCCTGCTGACCTGGTGGGCCAGCCACAACGCCGACGGCGGCGGCTACATCATCCAACGCATGGCGGCCTGCAAGAGCGAGCGGGACGCCTTCAAAGCCACCCTCTGGTTCAACGTGGCCAACTACGCGCTGCGCATCTGGCCCTGGATCCTCGTCGCCCTGGCCAGCCTCGTGCTCTTCCCCGACCTGGCGGGCAGCGAGGCCAAGCTGGGCTATCCCATGGTGCTCAACGCCTTGCTGGGGCCCGGACTGAAGGGCCTGCTCCTCGTCACCTTCCTGGCCGCCTTCATGAGCACGATCGACACCCACCTCAATTGGGGCTCCAGCTACCTCGTGCACGACCTCTACCGCCGCTTCATCCGGCCCCATGCGCCGGAGCGGCACTACGTGGCGGCCAGCCGCGCCGCCGTGCTGGCCCTCATCGCCTGCGCGGCCGGCCTCTCCCTTTTCATGACCAGCATCGAGAAGGCCTGGATCTTTGTCTGGGCGATGGGTTCGGGGATCGGGGCCGTGCTCATCCTGCGCTGGTTCTGGTGGCGCATCAACGCCTGGAGCGAGCTGTCCGCCCTGCTGGCCTCCATCGTCATCGCCTTCGGCTTCGAGGCGATGGCCTGGCTGCAGGCGGCGCCGGGCCACTACAAGCTCTTCGCCACTGCGCCCGTGCTGGCCGGCGTGACCCTCACCACCGCCCACAAGGCCGTCATCCTGGTGCCGGCCACCATCGTCGTCTGGCTGACGGTCACCCTCCTCACGCCGCCGGAGGACCTGGAGCACCTGCGGCGCTTCTATCGGCGCACCAGGCCGGGCGGCTGGTGGGGGCCGGTCAAGGCGGATCAGGAGGGCATGGGCAAAAGGGGTTCGGGGGTGGGCCGTGGCCTGTTGGCCTGGGCCGGTGGCGTCTCCCTCGTCTATGGCATGACCTTCGGCATCGGCCATCTGCTCCTGTTGCGTCCCTGGACCGGGGCCGGCCTGCTGCTCCTGGGCGGGCTGGGCGGCTGGACCATGTGGCGCACGCTGGGTGGCGCGACGCCGGGGGACGGGGAGGGTCCGGCGCCGGTGGGGACGGCGGAGGACGCCCGCTCGGCGACCGGGCGGGCTTAAGTTTGGCGCGAATGTGCCGATGACGGGACAGGCCGGAGTCCCCCGCTCCGGGCCGGGTGGACTGAGAACATGGTGGACTGAGGTACGTGATGAAGCTGGTGATCAAGGCGGGCATCGTGGTGGCGATCCTGGCCGTGCAGGTTGTCATGGCGTTCTTCCTCGTCAATTGGTTGGCCCCGGCGCCCCATCCTGGCGCGCAGGACAGCCTGGCGGCGGCCGCCGGCGGGTCCGGCGCTGCCGGCGGTTCGACCGCGGCCAAATCGGCACCCAAAGCCAAGGCCTACGACTTCGGCGCCATCCACCCCATTCCCGACCTGATCATCAACCCCAGGGGCAGCCAGGGGCGCCGGGTCTTCAAGATCAGCTTGTCCCTCGAGTACGATCCCCACAACCCGGAGCTGGCCAAGGAGCTGGAACAACGCACGCCCTTCATGCGCGACTACCTGATCAACACCTTCAGCGCCATGACCGAGGATTCTCTGTCGGACATTTCCTATCGTGAGGGCATACGGGACAGCCTGGGAGCGGCCTTGAACCGTTTCCTGAGCGCGGGTGCCATCGATCGGGTGCTGTTCCAGGACTACATTCGCCAGTAAAGCGTCCATGCCCCGATGAATCGGCCTCACCCCGTCCGCATGCGCACCGTCACAAGGCAGCACCTTGTTCAATAGCTGATTGTCGCCGGATCCCGGAGACGGAGGTGCCGTCCGGCCGGGACACAAGGGAGGAGATCCCCATGCGCGCCTTCATCCGTGGCCTCTGGCTGCTTCTGCTGCTTGGCGCGGCAAGCCGTCCGCTGGCCAGCCCCACCGTCACCATCCAGTTCCCCGACCCCGGCTACGATCTCTACTACGTGGGCGACATGGACCCGCGGGGGGATCTCACCGGCGTGGGCAACGAAATCTTTGTCACCCTCGGAATCACCGACCCCAATCCACTCCAGTACGACATGCAAGTGCAGCTCAGCTTTGGCAATGCCTGGCTGGTGCGCGGGCGCCTGGTTTCCCAGGGCGCGGTATCCGCCGGCACCTACGGTCCCTTCAGTCTTAACCAGATCCGCCAGGACCAGGGGCTGGGCCAGTTCCGCGGCGTGGGCGGGGAGTTCAACGACGGCTTCATCGACGCCATCAGCGGCAACACCCTGCCCGCCGGCACCTACACCCTGCGCATCACCTTCTCCCAGCCGGTCCCCACACCGCCCCCCGCCGTGGCCAGTTTCACCTTCTACGATCCGCGCCGGGTGGACCTGCTCATGCCCTGGGACGCCTCCCGGGTCTGGACGGACCAGCCCACCTTCACCTGGAGCGGCCGCGCCCGCGCCTATCGCCTGCGCGTCTGCGAGTACGACCCGGTTTTCCACGGCAGCCTGCTGGAGGCGATCGAGAGTTCGCCCATGTGGGAGGCGGAGCTGTCCTCCACCAGCGTGGTATACGGCCTGGGTGGCGCCAGCGCCCGACCGCTGGTGGACGGCCGCCAGTACGTGTGGCGGGTGGAGGCCCTGCTCAGCACGACCTCGGGGCCGCGCAGCTTCCCCAGCACCCTCCGCGTCTTCCGTGTGGAGCAGGGCCCGGGCGGCGGCAACCAGCCCGATCTGGCCAACCTGCTCGGCACCTTGACCCCGGGTCAGCTGGCCGGCATCGCCGGCCTGTTGGAGGGCTATTTCGTCAACGGCACCATCCTCATCGACGGGCGCGTCGTCACCCGCGAGGAGTTGGAGGATCTCCTGCGCCGTCTGGCCGCGGGCGAGTTGAACATCGCGTCCATCCGCATCGAGTAGGGGGCAGCATGAACCGCTTCAAGGAAGGGCGCCGCGCCGCCAGCTGGATCCTGACCCTGGTGCTTGCATTGGGAGCGGCGGTGGCGCTGCCCGCCCAGGAGCGGGCCGCCAGTGTCGCCGTGACGGTCAAGGCCACGGGCGAGGTCTTCCACACCGCGGCGGCGGACGGCCGCGAAGAGGCCTTGCTGACCGGCGCCCGCCTGGGCGACGGCGACCAGGTGCGCACCGGCCCGGAAGGACGGGCCGTGCTGGTCTTCACCGACGACAAGAGCCAGCTCAAGCTGACCCCCCTGACGCGGGTGACGCTGCATGCCAACCGGCAGGCGGGCCGGACGGACAAGGAGGTCGAGATGAGCGCGGGCACCTTGTGGAGCAAGGTGACGCGCCAGCAGGGGGAGTTCCGCATCGCCACGCCCACCTCCGTCGCTTCGGTCAAGGGGACGGCCTGGTGGACCCGGGCGCGGGAGGATGGAACGGAGATCATTGCCGAGGAGGGCATCGTCTCCCTCATGTCCAAGACCACGGGCGAGACGCTGGACGTGGTGATGGGGCAAACGGGACGCTCCGACGGCCGGAGCACCTCGGTGGCGCCCACCACGGCCGAGGACCAGATCGGCCTGGAGCGTGGCGAGCTGCGGCGGGTCACCGTGCCCATCAGCGACGGCGACGCGCAGCGCACGCTGATCATCGAGTTCTACGAGTAGCGGCGGACCTGAGGGGCAGGTCGGGCCGCATGGCCGGCCGCCGGGGGAACCGCCGGGTTCCCCCGGCGGCCGTGCCCGTGGCGCCAGGCGCCGCGGGCCTGCGAGAGGGGGGAGTCACATGTTCCGTGGTCGCCTGTTGTTGATGATCCTGGGCCTGCTGTTGTCCGGCCTGTGCGGCATCGCCCAGGCCGGATGGAATCATTTCGCGCCAAGCCAGGCGCCCAGCACCCGCCCGCTGCGGCTGGAGTTCCTCGATCCAGACAGCCGGCAGGCCCCGGTCGACGCCTTGCTCCACCTTGAACTGGACGGCCGCACCGTGCAGCCTTTGGCCCCGGTGGAGCTGGCGGCCGGTCGCATCGTCTTCGAGGTGCCGCCCGAACGTCTCAGTGGCCGCGAGCTGGCCTACCGCGCCGAGATCCGCGTGGAGGGCGGCTTGATCCGCCTGCCCGCCAATGGCCGCTGGCGTGTGGCGCTGGCCCCGGCCGGTGAACTGGCCCTGGTCGAGCTGCTCAGCAAACGGGAGATCGAGGCGGGGGAGGAGGCCCTCCTCGCCTTCTCGGCCCTGGACGACCAGGTGGATCTGGCCGGCGGCCAGCTCTGGATCGACGGCCAGCGCGTCTCCGGCGTGGAGGCGGACCCTTGGCTACTCACCTGGCGCGGTCCGCTGGCGCCCGGCCTCCACCAGGTGGAACTGCGCCTCAAGGACCGCCAGGGCCGTGATCTGCAACCCCAGCACCTGCAAGTACGGGTGGCGGCGCCGGATGCCGTTCCCGGCGGCTTTGCCGCCAACGCCTGGCAGGAATTCAACATGGACTTCCTGGACAGCCGCGGCGACCAATGGCAGCGCTACCATGCCGGCCAGGCCTCCTTCCGCGCCTGGCGGGGCAAGGGCGAGGCGGTCTGGACCCTCAAGGGGCGCGTCCTTCTCTCCGCCCTGGACCTCGAGCGCGACGAGCTGCAACCCCAGTCGCGCCTCAACCTGGAGGCCGGCCGGCGGGGATTCCTGCTGGGAGTGGGCGATCGCCAGCCCGAGTACAGCTCCCTGCTGCTGAGCGGCACCCGCGTGCGCGGCCTGGAGCTGGAGACTGATCTCAAGGGCTTCGGCCTGCACCTGGTGGGCGGGCGCGCCCAGCAGGCGCGCGATCCCATTTTCCGCAGCTCCATCGTCGACGTGGATACCCATCATGTGGTGGACTTCGCCGGCGCCTTCACCCGCCGCCTCTACGCCGCGGACCTGCGCTTCGGGCGGCGCTACGGCCTCCTCGAGGGCGGCCTGAGCGTGCTCAAGGCCAAGGACGACGCGGCCAGCATCGATCCGCGGCCACCGGCGGAGTGGGGCACGGACAGCCTGGCCCGCATCAGTCCCCAAGACAACGCCGCCCTGGCGGCGCGCCTGGATCTCAACGCACTGCGCGGCCGGCTGTCGGGGCGCAACCAGGTGGCCTTCTCCCTGCACAACTCCAACATCACGGACGGCGCCTGGACCAAGGAGGACATGGCGACCATCGGCGCCGGGGACGGCATCCCCGACCCGTCCACCTTCGACAACATCATCATCATCAACCCCTACTTCA
The DNA here is from genome assembly GCA_030685015.1 of bacterium. Taxonomy (NCBI): domain Bacteria; species bacterium. The sequence goes on along the minus strand of JAUXWS010000060.1, from coordinate 7,819 downwards.
GCCCGATGGACCTGGCCGACGGGGACTTCCTCAGTTCCATGGCGCTCAGCTCCAACTGGCAGCTGGCCCTGGGCGCCAACGAGACCTCGCTCGACTTCCGGCGGGTGGGCGGCGCCTACCGCAGCCTGGGCAACAGCTTCCTCAGCTCCGACCAGCAGGAAATCCGCGTGAGCGATCGTGTCCGCCTCCTCGGCAACCAGCTTTACGCCGATCTGGGCCTGGGCCGGACGACGGACAACCTGGACGGCCAGTACGACTCCTCGGTGGGCACCACCACGCGCGACATGCTCAGCCTGGGGCTGGGCTGGTATCCTCGTGGACGGGACCTGCAGGTCCGCCTGGGCCTTGACCGGCAGCAGGAGGCCAACGAGGCCGACGACCTGGTGGCGGACGACGCGACGGAGACAGACCGGCTGGAAGCCCACAGCCAGCAGATCGAGGGCAGCCTGACCCAGCTGCGCCTGGGCCTCTCGGGCAGCCTGGACTGGCTGGGGCGACGTCACCAGTGGAACTTGAGTCTGGTCAACCAGGGCTACAGCGACGAAGTGGGCCGTCTGGTGGACCCGGCCAACCCGGCTCTCCACCTGCGCGCCGACCGCAGTTTCGGCGCCAACCAGCTGGGCCTGGGCTGGCAGGTGGTCGTCGGCCTGGCGACGCGCCTCGAGGCGGGCCTGACGGTCTACGGCAGCAGTTACGACGACGCCACCCTGGCCGACTACGGCTACTGGAACCTGCGTTCCGCCCTGGGGCGCTCCTGGCTGGGCGGGCGTCTGCACGGCACGGTGCGCGGCCAGTTCCAGAGCGTGACCAGCGAGTCCGCCAGCACCGACCAGGCCTTCACCCGGACGGACCTGGGAGGCCAGGTGGACTGGAACTGGCGGCAGGGACTGGCGCTGAGCGGTCGTCTCGACTGGCAATCGTGGGCGGGCGACCGCGAGGACAGCTTCCTCAAGGTGGTGCTCCGTCTCAGCCAGGAGTTCTGATGGGGCTTGATGCAAGCAGCCTCCCGGACTTGGCCGTCGGGCGCTCCCCAGCGCCCTGCCCGACCTTGGCAGCGGGTCTGTCGGCGGCACATGCCGCCGGCAGGGGCAGCGAGATCTACAAGGAAGCGGCTTCGACATGGGTGCGCAGCCCAGCGAGGGTCCAAGCCCGACCGGTTGCCTGGGGCGGCGCCGTGGCGCAGGGGGGAATGGATCGGTGAAATTGCTCAGTGACCGCGGCCAGGGCAGCCCCCTGGCCCTTGTTTGCGCCCTCATGTGCGACGAGGAGCTCTTCGCCGGCCAGGCCGACCGCCTGGCCCGGCGGCGGCGCCTGCTCATCTTCCAGTCGGAGGGCGAGGAGAGCGTGCGCGAGTGCGCCATTGAACTGCTGGCCATGTTGGGGGCCCTGGGCTTGCGCCGCTTCGACCTGGGCGGCTTGTCCCTGGGCGGCAGTGTCGTGATGGCGGCGGCGGCGCGCTGTCCGTCGGCGGTCAAGCGGCTCCTGCTGCTGGACACGACCTGCGAGGCGCCCGGCGCGGAGGCCGTGGCCGCCCGCCGGGAGGTGATCCGCCGGCTGGAGGAGGGGCGTTTCGAGCAGGTGATGGAGGAGTTCCTGCCCCGGCTGCTTGCCCCCCAGAGCCTGCGCGACCACGGCGAGCGGGTGCGGGCCATGTTCCGGCGCCAGGCGCCCGGCCTCTTCGTTCGCCAGCTGCGCCTGCTGCTCACCCGCGAGGACATGGGGGGGACCCTGCGCGCCTTCGCCGGCCCCGCCCTCTGTCTGTGCGGCGCCCAGGACCAGATGAGCACGCCCGCGGACCACCGGCGCATGGCCGAACTCATGCCGGCGGCCAGCCTGGTGGTGGTTCCCGGCAACTGCGGACACCTCTCCGCCCTGGAATCGCCGCGTCTGGTCGCCGAGGCGATGGAGGACTTCCTGGGCGAGGTGTGAGGGCGCGCCCGGGGAAATCCTATTTTCGGCCATGCCGCACCCAGTGATCGAGATTGGTGTCTATCCGGTGGGGGCCGCGCATCCGCCGGGGCTGGATGCGCTGCTCGCCTTCCTCTCCTGCGGACTGGGTGCCCGCCTGCGCCGCATTTCCTCGCCGGAGCTGGCGCCCGCCCGCCTCATCGTGCTGGGCATGCCGCTCCAGCTGGAGCCGCCGCCCGCGCCCCGCATCGTGCTCTTCCTGCCTCCCCCCGACCCCTCCGCCGTGCCGCGGAGCGATTGGGTCGAGCCCGGCCCCATTCCCGTCATGGGCGGGTTGGTGCGCTTCCGCGGCGGGAGCGGCCTGCCCTGGGGCTATCTGGGCGGCGGCGTCCCTTTCAGTTGGACCTCGCGCGACAACCAGACCCTCATCCAGTCGGGCTTCGATCTGCTCGGCCCCGTGCTGCGCGCCATCTCCCGCGCCGCCGAGCGCGAGGAGCCGGCCGCCTGGGCGCACGCCCGCCTGGAGGACCTGCCCGCCGGCGAGCGGCATCTCGCCCTGACGCCTTGGGTGGACCAGATCCTGCGCCTGCTCGCCCGCCTGCTGGACCTGGAACCGCACGAGGAGGAGGCGGGCGCCCTGCCCCGCTGGCCGGGTCGCGCCCGTTTCGCCGTCGCCCTCAGCCATGATGTGGACATGCTCTTCAAGTGGCGTCTGCGCAGCGCCCTGCGCCTGCTGCTGGAGAGTCCGCGCTGGCTGCTGGAAGGCCGTCGCCGGCAGCTGGCCGGCCGCTGGCGCGAACTGCTGGACCGCCTGCGCGGCGGCGCCGATCCCTGGTTCCTTGTGGACGAGCTGATGGATCTGGAGGAGCGCCACGGCCTCCATGCCACCCTGCTCTTCCTGGCCAGGCCCCGCGACCACCAGACCTTCCGCTACCACCTGGACCGGGCCCAGGTGCGGGGGCTGCTGGCGCGCATCCGCCGGCGCGGTTTCGAGACGGCCCTGCACGGAGGTTGGGGCAGCCACCGGTCGGCCTCGCGCCTGGCCGCCGAGCGCCACCGCTTGGAGCGGCTGTCGGGCGGAGGGACGGCCGTGGTGCGTCAGCATTGGCTGCGCTTCCTGGTCGACGGCACCTGGTCGGCCCAGCAGGGTGCCGGCCTGGCCGTGGACAGCAGCCTGGGCTTCAACGACCGTCCCGCCTTCCGCGCCGGCACCAGCCTGCCATTCCGCCCGGTGGACATGGCGGGCCGGGCGCGCCCCCTCCTCGAGCTGCCCCTCATCCTCATGGACAGCCAGCTCTTCGATGAGCAGGGGCTGACCGCTCCGGCGGCGGCCCGCCAGAGCAGCGAGGTCCTCGAACTGGTGCGGCGGGGGCGCGGCCTGCTCACCGTCAACTGGCACCCCCACACCCTCTGCCAAGCGGACTTCCCCGGGCGGCGGGAGCTGCTGGAGGGATTGCTGCAGCGGATCGCCGCGCCGGATTGCTGGACCGCCGGCCTGGGCGAGGTGGCCGCCCATTGGCGGGAACGGGAGGGCGCCCTCGGCCTGGCCCTTGACCGGGTGGACGACCCGCCCGGGGGAGGCGGACCGTGCGCATCCTGATCGGCATCCTGTCGGAGCTGTCCCATGAGCGCCGCCAGGAACGGATGGCGCTGAGCCTGGAGCGCGCCGGGCACGAGGTGGCGGCCACCTGGGTGGACAATGGCACGGCGCCGCTCTCCCGCTTCTGGCGCGACCGTCCCCTGCACCGCCTGGAGAACCCCCGCGCCGGACGCCGCAAGGCCTACTTCCTGCGCTTCATGTCCTGGTTCCACGGGCTGGTGCTGCGGGAGCGGCCGGACTGCGTGCTGGCCGTCGACCCGCCCGCCCTGCTTCCCGCCGCGCTGGCCCGGCGCCGCCGGCCTTTCCGCCTCGTCTACGATGCCCGCGAGTACTACGCGGAGCTGCCCACCAACCGCGCGCGGCCGGCCGTGGCCGCCTTCTGGCGCTGGGGAGAGGGGCACGGCATGCGGCGGGCCGATGCCTCCTGCGCCGTGTGCGGCTCCATTGCCCGCGCCCTGGCCGAGGAGTACCGCCTGCCCGGCGTGGCCGTGGTGCGCAACCTGCCTGTCCACTCGTGGCGTGAGCGGGAGGCGGAGCGGCGGCGGCCCCTGGGCGACCTGCTGCCCGGCCTGGGCGGAGCGGCGGTGGTGGCCTATGCCGGCGGTTTCTGGCCCGGTTACGATTTCCGCCCCCTGCAGGAAGCGATGGGCCACCTGGGCGGAGCCGGGGAGGCACCCCCCCGCCTGGTCTACTTCGGGGAGGGGCCGGGAGAGTCCTTCCACCGCGCCCACGCCGCCGGCCTGCCCTGGGGCGGGCGCATCCATTTCGCCGGGAAGGTGCCGCCCGAGCACCTGGAGGATCTGCTGCGCGGCGCCGACGTGGGCACCGTGCTGGTGCCGGACCTGGGTCTCTCCTACCGTTATCTGCTGCCCAACAAGCTTTTCGAGTACATCCAGGCTGGTCTGCCCGTCCTGGCCAGCCCCCTGCCCGAAACGGCCTCGGTCGTGTTGGGGCGGCAGGTGGGGCGCTGCGCCGACCCTGGGGACGCCGCCGCCATCGCCCGTCAGCTGGAGGTCCTGCTTGATCCCGCCCGCGTGGCGGCCTGGCAGGGCGCCTTGCGCAGCGCCGCCACCGACCTGTGCTGGGAGCGCGAGGAGGAGGCCTTCCTGGCCCTCTTCCGGAAGCCGGAAGGTCCAGGCGGCGGATCGGGAGCCGGCACGAAGCAGCCCGGATCCCCACCTTGAGTCCCCCAAGCGAGGATCGGGCCGACGTGGAAATCAGCGTCATCATCCCCAGCTACAATGACGGGCCTCTCCTGGCGCGCTGCCTGGATTCCCTCCGCGCCCAGGACCACGGACTGCCGTGGGAGGTGGTGGTCGTCCTGGATGGTTCGCGGGACGGCAGCCGCTCCATGCTCGAACGGGGGCGGGGCGGCGCCGGGGGCGGTCCGCTGGACTCCCAGGTGGAGCCGGGCGCCTGGCGGGACTTGCCCCTGGTCGTCGTCGAGCTGCCGGAGAACCGGGGCCGCAGCGCGGCCCGCAACGCCGCCCTGGCGGCGGCGCGGGGCGAGTGGCTGCTCTTCCTCGACGCCGACCTGCGGGTGGGACCGGATTGGGTGCGCCGCCTGCGCGCCTGCCAACCCGATCCCTTTGTCGTGGCGGTGGGCGAGATGGTGTATGACAACCAGCCGCGGGGCGTGGGGGAGATGGCCCTGCTGGCGGCCGACCCCGCCGCCGAACGCCGGCGCCGGGCCGGCTTGAAAGCCCACCAGCGCTATCTGGAGCGCCGCGGCCCGTGGAAGTTCCGCGACCAGCCCGCCATGCCGCCCCGCTACTTCTACACCTGCAACAGCAGCGTGCACCACGGGTTGCTGGCCCAGGCCGGTCCCTTCGATGAGCGTCTACGCGGCTGGGGCGGCGAGGACATCGACATGGGCTTGCGCCTGGGGGAGAAGGGAGGCCGCCTGGTCTATTGCCGGGAGGCCCGCGCCTTGCACGCCCAGGAGCGCTCCTTCGCCACCCACTGCGCCAATCTGGAGCGCCTGGGGCGGGAGGGCCTGAACCACCTGGTGGAGCGACATCCCGAGCTCCGGCGGGACCTGCAGCTGGACCGCCTCCTGCCCGCCGCCGAGGGCGGCCGCGGCGCCGGACTGCTGGGCCTCGCCTGGCGCCTGGGCCTGCACCGCCTGCTGGTCCGCCTGGAGGCCTGCGGCCTGCCTATGAACGAGCCGCTCTACAACCTGGCCGTCTATCTGCACTACGCGGGCGGCTACCGGGATTCACGGCCCTGGACGGCGGACAGGGTGAAAGATGGGCAAGAACAGACTTAGGGCTGCCAGTGAAGGAGGACGGGGATGACGATGGTGATCGACGGCAAGCGGATGGCGGCGGAGATCCAGGCCGAGGTGGCGGCGGAGACAGCCGCGCTGACGGAGCGGGGCGGGCGGCCTCCGGGCTTGGCCGCCGTGCTGGTGGGCGAGGACCCCGCCAGCCAGGTCTACGTGCGCAGCAAGCACAAGGCCTGCCAGGCGGCCGGCCTGTTGAGCGAGATCTTCCGCCTGCCGGCGGACTGTCGCCGCGAGGATCTGCTGGGGCTGGTGGACCGACTCAACGCCGACCCCGCCTGGGACGGGATCCTGGTGCAGCTTCCGCTGCCCGGGCATCTGGATGAGCAGGAAGTGATCGAGCGCATCGACCCCGACAAGGACGTGGACGGCTTCCACCCCGTCAACGCCGGGCGCGTGCTGGCGGGGCTGCCCGGCGCCTTCGCCCCGGCCACCCCGGCTGGCATCCAGGAGATGCTGAAGAGGTCCGGCATCCCCGTGGCGGGCGCCCACGTGGTGGTGCTGGGGCGCTCCAACATCGTGGGCAAGCCCATGGCCAGCCTGCTGGTGCAGAAGGCGGAGGGCGCCGACGCCACCGTCACGATCTGCCACAGCCGCACCCGGGATCTGCCCGCCATCTGCCGCCAGGCCGACATCCTCATCGCCGCCATTGGGCGGGCCCGCTTCGTCACCGCCGACATGGTGAAGGAGGGAGCCGTTGTGATCGACGTGGGGATCAACCGGATCGAGGATCCTTCCGCCCCCAAGGGCTCGCGTTTGGTGGGGGACGTGGATTTCGACGCCGTGGCTCCACGCTGCGCGGCGATCACGCCGGTGACCGGCGGCGTGGGTCCCATGACCATCGCCATGCTGCTGCGCAACACGCTGCTCAGCGCCCACCGGCGGGAGCAGCGCGCGGCGGGGGGGCGCTGATGGCGCGCATCCTGCTGCTGCTGGGCGGCGAGACGGGCGAGCGCGAGGTCTCCCTGGCCAGCGGCCACGCCTGCGCCCAGGCCCTCAGCGGCCTGGGCCACGAGCTGCGTCTGCTGGACCCGCTGCGCCCGCGGGAGCTTGCCCCGCTGGCCGCCTTCCCCTTCGGGCAGGGTCCGCGCGAGGAATCGCCCCTCCTGCTTCGCCTGGAGCCGGCCCAGGTCGAGGCCCTGGTCGCCGCCCTGCGCGCCGAGGCGCCCGACCTGGTCTTCAACTGTCTCCACGGCGGGTTCGGGGAGGATGGGCACCTGGCGGCCCTCTGCGAATTGCTGGGCCTGCCGCTCAGCAGCAGCCCCTCCCTCGCCTCCGCCCTGGCCATGGACAAGGCGCGGACCCGCACCTGGATGGAAGGCCTGGGCCTGCCCGTGGCCCCTGGCCGTCTCGTGCCCCGGGGCGCCGCATTGGAGGTCGAGGACATGCTGCCGGCAGGTCCGCTTGTGGTCAAGCCCAATTGCATGGGCTCGAGCGTGGGCGTGCGCATCGTCGAGCAACCGGAGGACTTGCCGGCGGCGCTGGCCGAGGTGCATGCCTTGGGCGACGATGCCCTGGTCGAGGCCTTTGTGCCAGGCCGTGAATTGACCTGTGCCTGGCTGGACGGCCGCACCCTGCCCGTGGTGGAGATCCGCCCGCGGGACGGGGGTTGGTACGATTATCGGCGCAAGTACAGCGGCGGCACGGATTACCTTTGCCCGGCCCCGCTCGACGCGGACTTGGCCCAGCGCCTGGGGGAGTGGACGGCCGCCCTCAACCAAAGCCTGGGCTGCCGGGGCGCCACCCGCACCGACTGGCGCCTGGGCCCTGACGGCCGGCCCTGCTGCCTGGAGATCAACATCACGCCGGGCATGACGGATGCCAGTCTGGTGCCCAAGGCGGCGGCCGCCGCCGGTCTGGATTTCCCCGCTCTGCTGGCATGCATCGTGGAGGCGGCCTTGCGTTAAGGTGCATCGAACTCTGGTCCGAAGTGTGCGGCGGATCGGACAGTTCTGCGGCGTTCGCCGACAAGACGCGCATAATTGTTAATGAGTGGTGGATAAGGTGCCAGGCCGGTGCCAGGCACC